>DATEXS010000030.1:0-11219 GCA_035256725.1 Anaerolineae bacterium | reverse complement strand
CGACTTGGCAGCGAGGATGCTCCTTAAGAAGACGTGGTCACCAACCTCTACGGGTACCTGCCTCTCCCTCATCTCGAAAGGCTCCGCCTCCGGCCCCTCCATGCCCATGGGCCAGCCGGCCAGAACCAGCCCGCAGTCGCGGGACGCGTGGTGCAGGATACTCTCGTCCTCCGGGTCCGGCTGCCACGTGTCCGCACGATAGACAACGCTCCAGTATCCGCCGGGCTCGGTGTACCGTCCTGACGGTGCAGGGGGCGCTGGAGTCCGCTCGTTCTCTATCGGCTGAGCGCTGGGGGCGGGGCTGGGTGACGGAGTAGTTGCGCTCAGGCAGCCCGCCGCGGAAAGACCCACAGCAAAAGCGAGCAAACAGCAGATGACTTTCCTCATCAGATTCCTCCTATCGCACCTCAGGCATGGCCTAGAGTCCCGGATGGCCAGCACTTCTGGCGCCTCGCGGCGCATTCTATCACCAGCGAGGAACCGACGCTACAAGCGAGTATTCACTCACGGATCCTGGTACCGAAGTGGTACAGTTCACTCAAGTGATAATTTCACCGAGGGGACTATTTCTAACGATGAGAAGATGCCCACAAACGAGCCCAGGCCCACGCCACGCCTTCTATCCTCCCCAGCAACACCATTGAGGAAGCCCTCGACGTGACCAAGATCTACTCCGTATCTGGCCTCCTGCCACCGGAGACACCCCTTATCCCCCACCTGGCCAATCCCGATACCCTCCACCTGGCCGATGTGTGTCAGGAACTGCTGTAGTACACTGGGTGCAGATAGACGGACTGGGTTGGTCCAATCCGACCGCGAATCGAATGTGCGGAACCCAGCGTGGTGCGCAGGGTTCGACGAGGTGGCAAAGCTGGCGTTGACAGCGTCAGCGGGGCCGCTGCAAGCGAGCTATGCGGTAAGATTTCGGCCTCGTGGCCAGTTAGCCCGCTGTTTCCCGTTTTAACAAGGTGATCGCGACGGAATAGGCTGTACAATTCTCCAAAGGAGTGAATCGGACTATGAACATCCCCGAGGCCAACTCCACACCTAAGACGTGGAAGACCTTCTTTGTCAAGGATGGGCGGTTGCGCCCAATCTGGCTGCTATTGTCTTACCTACCTGTACTGGGTTTGGCGGCCCTGAGGGTAGTTTGGCCAGTCATAACCCTATTGAACATGTTGGGGTGTCCCTCCCTTCCGTCAGAGCAGGTGCCTGGCAATTGGGGCGACCTTGCCAGACGAACCATCGACTTAGGCCTGGTAGTCTCTGCCGTGTTGGGGGGGACGTGGGCCTGGCGCCGGCTCCTGTGGAACCGTGATATGACCAGCTTTGGGCTCAGTTTCCATCGCCGCTGGTTGGGTGAATTGGGAATCGGCGTTCTCACAGGCGCGGGATTTGTCACCCTCGTCTTTGTAATAGAATGGCTGGCGGGCTGGATTAAGGTACAAGGGCTGGCTTGGCAGGTTCGACTTCCGCACGAAGCAGCGATTTCACTATGCCTTGGGATCGTTACTGCCATAATGGCCGCCGTTGTGGAAGAGACGCTTTTGCGCGGCTTCTTGCTTCAGACTCTGGAAGAGGGGATTGGATTACCGGCTGCCGTGATTATCTCCTCCGCCCTATTTGGCGTGCTTCATCTACTCAACCCCACAGCCACCGGCTGGGCAAACTACGTAATTCCCTTCACCATTACTCTTGGTGGATTCATGTTCGCTTCCGCATATTTGTCTTCCCGCTCACTGTGGGTTCCCATCGGATTGCACTTTGCGTGGAATCTGTTCGAATACCAAGTTCTCGCGTTGACGGGTATTTCACCCGAACGGGCAAGTGTACTTATCACAGACGTGACTGGCCCGCACTTCTGGGTAGGGCTGCCAAACTCCTCCTTCGGGCCGGAAGTGGGCGCATTGGGTGTGCTGGCTATGGTGTCTTGTATAGGCATGTTCTGGTGGCTACGATCAAAGAAGGAATCTTCAGGTTGAAAAGCGGGCTAACAACGTATGGAGCCGACCGGCCTGGTCGCGTGGCTTAGCAAACGCTCCGCGGTTGTGTGCAGTGCCTTCTGTCCCAGGCCCGGATGGCCGCGTCCGCCGGCTGCAGGAGCAACGCACTGGTGACCAGCGTACCCGTTCTCACAGAAGTCGTCCCCTCCTCTTGTGCCCTGGCCGCAACTGATCACAGCCAGGCCGAGGCTGCGTCGTGGACGATCATCGAAGGAAAGGCGAAGTCACTGGACGGTAGCACAGGTAAGGAAAGAAGACACGCCAACTTGCCCGTGGTCCGACAAGGTCCCGCCATCGAGGTGGCAGGCTATGTGGGGCGTTTCCAATCTTCCATCACTACCCGAGACGGCGCATTTGTGACTGATCGGCGCCCTGGCGTTGGCCATCCCTTCGTCTTCAGCAATCCTTGCCGCTGCTCCCCGGCTGTGCTAGACTAGCCATGCCGAAGGAGGTGCGCGCCGCATGCTGGCCAAGGTCTTCAGTTGCGCGGTCATCGGGCTGGAAGGAGCCGTCGTCCAGGTGGAGGTGGACATCTCCCGCGGCCTGCCGTCTTTCACCATCGTGGGCCTCCCCGACACGGCGGTCCAGGAATCTCGCGAGCGCGTCCGCGCTGCCATCAAGAACTCCGGCCTGGCCTTCCCAGGTACCCGACTCACGGTCAACCTGGCTCCCGCCGACCTCCGTAAGGAAGGCCCCGCCTACGACCTGCCCATCGCCCTGGGGATTCTCTTAGCTAACGACCAGCTCTGGGCCGACGTCTCCTCGTGCCTCTTCGTCGGCGAGCTCTCCCTCGACGGCACCGTGCGCCACACCGATGGCATCCTGCCCATGGTCAGCGTGGCCAAAGACGAGGGCTTCCAGCGCGTCTTCGTCCCCAGCGTGGACGCTCCCGAGGCGTCCCTGATCAAGGGGCTGGAGGTAGTGCCCGTGCAGAGCCTGGGCCACCTAGCCATGCAACTCCAGGGGCTGGAGGAGATGGCGCCCTATCAACCCGACTTCGATATCGAGGAGGAGCCGGCCCCCGAGTACGGGACCAATATGGCCCACGTCAAGGGGCAGGAACACGTCAAGAGGGCCTTGGAGGTAGCGGCCAGCGGCGGCCACAACGTGCTCATGACCGGGCCGCCCGGAGCTGGGAAGACCCTCATGGCCCGGGCCATGCCTTCCATCCTGCCCAGCATGACCATTGAGGAAGCCCTTGAGGTGACCAAGATCTACTCCGTCTCGGGCCTGCTGCCACCAGAGACCCCCCTCATCCGCCGCCGACCCTTCCGCTCCCCGCACCACACTATCAGCCACGCGGGATTGGTGGGCGGCGGACAATGGCCCCGCCCAGGGGAGATCAGCCTGGCCCACCACGGCGTGCTCTTCCTGGATGAGGTCCCCGAGTTCGGCACCCGTGTCCTGGAGGTTATGCGCCAGCCCATGGAGGACAAGGTGGTCACCATCAGCCGGGCCCAGGGCACCCTCACCTTCCCCGCCAACTTCACCCTGGTGGCCGCGATGAACCCCTGTCCCTGTGGCTACTTCGGCGACCCCACCAGAGAATGCACCTGTCCCCTGTCCATGGTCAGCCGCTACCAGAAGCGACTCTCGGGACCGTTGCTAGACCGTATAGACATCCACATCGATGTGCCACGGGTAGACTACGAGAAGCTGACCGACGACCGCCTGGGAGAGCCCTCGGAGAAGGTCCGCCAGCGCGTGGAGAAGGCTCGCCGCGCCCAGCGCCAGCGCTTCGCCGACGGCAAGCTGTCCTGCAACGCTGACATGGGACCAGCGGAGGTAAGGGAGTACTGCCAGGTGGACGACGCTGGGCGAAGCCTCCTGCGAGCAGCGATGGAACAGCTACAGATGAGTGCCCGGGCTTTCCATCGAGTGCTCAAGTTGGGCCGGACCATCGCCGACCTGGCCGGGTCGGAAACGATACAGACCGCCCACCTGGCCGAGGCGCTGCAGTACAGGCCGCGCACACACATGTAGGAGACGCTGGAGTGCCGCAGGGCCTTCAGAGACGGGCTAGAACGACGAGCCTCTTTGTCCCAACCCACGGAGACCTCGAGTGAGCACAAGAGCGAGGGCTATCCCGCTACTTTGTCTATTCTTGCTCATGGTCCTCGCCGCATGTGGCCCGACGGCGACGCCGACAGCTGGGTTGGACACGCCCACCGCCCCCACTGAAGAAACGCCCACGGCGGTTGCCACGCCGAGACTCGCCCCCACAGCGACGCCACCGCCTACGCCGCCAGAGGGCGGGTGGATCGTTTTCGAATCGGAGCGTGATGGCGATCTGGAAATCTACCTGATGGACGCCGACGGCACCGGGCAGGTAGACCTCACCAACAGCCCGGGCAATGACGACTGGCCTTCTTGGTCACCAGATGGCACCCGGATTGCTTTCAGATCCGATCGGCAGGGCGATTTGCAGATCTTTGTGATGAACGTCGACGGCGCCGGAGTCACCCCTCTGACGGAGAAGGCGAACAACGAGTGGGCGCCTTCCTGGTCGCCGGATAGCAGACGGATCGCTTTCGTCTCCGACCGCAGTGGCAACTCCGAAATCTACGTGATGAACGCCGATGGCAGCGAGGTAACTCGTCTAACGCACGACCCAGCCCACGACTACGATCCCATCTGGTCGCCGGACGGCCAGCGTATCGCCTTCGCCTCCTACCGCAGCGCCAGCGCCGATGTCTATGTGATGAATGCCGACGGCAGCGAGGTAACTCGGCTCACAGACAACCCTGCCGACGACTGGGCTCCCCGCTGGTCGCCTGATGGCACGCGCATCGCCTTCGCGTCCTTCCGGGACGGCAACCACGAAGTCTATGTGATGAACGCTGACGGGAGTGGGCAGACAAACCTGACGCGCAATCCAGCCATTGACTTAGACCCATGCTGGTCACCGGATGGCACACGCATCGCTTTCACCTCCAACCGCGACGGCAACGATGAGATCTACGTGATGAACGTGGATGGCAGCGGGCAGACGAATCTAACGCGCCATCCGGCCAATGACTGGCGACCTTCTTGGGTTGGCGGGCAACAACAGAACCGATAGTAGCACAGGGAGGAGAGTAGGTATGGACAACAACCAACCGGGTCTTCTGGGCTTAGTCGTACGGACCATCATCGTGCACACTGTCACCTATTTCGTCATGGGGATGCTGGCCTCTACTCTGCTGGGCTATGCGCAGGCCTTCGCCAGCCCCTGGATGGCCTGCTGGATGCGCCAGACAGATGATCCCATCGTCATGGCAGGTCCGTTGTTCCAGCCTATCCGGGGGCTGATCTTTGCGCTGGCCTTCTACCCACTGAGACAAACTCTGTTCGGGAAGAAGAACGGTTGGCTGGTCCTGTGGTGGCTCCTAGTGGCCTTGGGAATCCTGTCCACGTTTGGGCCGGCGCCGGGATCGGTCGAAGGTTTGGTCTACACCGTGATTCCCATCTCGCAGCAGATGAGAGGTTGGCTGGAGGTTGTGCCTCAGGCGTTGTTGCTTTCCGTCATCCTCTTCTACTGGGTCAATCATCCCCACAAGCGCTGGTTGAACTGGTTGTTGGGTGTGATCTTCGTTCTGATGCTCCTCTTGCCAGCCCTGGGGCTACTTGTGAGCTAGTCGATAGCACGGCCCTGCGGGCCCGACGCTGGGAGCCCCCTAATGGGATGGTGACCCTCGTGGTGTGCGCCGGCGCACCATTCGATGCTGTGTGTCCGGGCCAGATGCGGCGAGTGCACCAGCGTGGTGAGAGTCGGCCCCGCGAAGCTCGGGCGATTGGGCCTATCTGCGGAGGCGTGCAAGGGCAACCAGCTCGAGGTCTTGACACACAAAGCGAACTGCTGTACACTGGGGCCAGTCCCAAAGGCCATCGTCTGCTTCGAAAGGAGGGTGCAGATGAAGCCCATTTGTGTTCTCCGAGCAGTACTAGTGCTTGCTTCACTCACGCCTCTCGCTAGCCTCCCCATCCCCGTCCTCGCCCAGGAGCCCGTCTTCACCGAGACCTTTGATGACCCAGCGCTGCCCGGCTGGGAGCACTCGCCCAATGCCACGGTGGTAGACGGCGTGCTGCGCATAGAGCCGGACGGCTTTGCCATGCACGTGGCTTCCTGGGCGGACTTGATCCTCACAGTGCGCGTCCGGATCACCGGCGAAGGCGATCTGCTGATCCGCTACCGCTGGAGTGAGGATGCCAACTACGCCGTACGTATTAGCCGCCCGTACGTCACAGTGCAGAGACAACTGCTTGGGCCGGCAAGTGACCTCGGCGAAGGAACTGCTCCCCTTCCGCTCAACGAGTGGGTAGAGGTGACCGTGACGGTCGATGGTGACTGGCATCATGTGATGGTGAACGGCTCTCCTGTGCTGATAGCCACAGATCCTGATCCCCTGCCTGAAGGCGGAATAGGTCTCCTTGTCGAGGGGGAGGCGGTTGGCGAGTTCGACAACCTGGAAGTTATCGCCGGCGGGCAGGCTCCACCTTCCGCAGAGCCCACGCCACTGCGGGAGCCCACTCCCGCACCTGAGCCTCAATCAACCCGAGCCCCCGAGGCGGCTCCCACGCCCGCAGACGGGGGCGGCCTCTGCCCCGGGGCAGCGGCTATGCCCGCGGCGCTGCTGGGCCTGGTCTGGGTCACAGGTCGCCGGCGGTGAACAATGAGCCTCAAACCATCTCCGATCACGCTTTCTGTGATGGCGGCGACTCTGGTGGGGCGCACCATCCCTGGTCTCACATCGCCGGCCGCCACGCCTCCGGAGCAGCCGGGCGAACCCCCCGTCAGCGAGTTGCGCGTCACTTTCACCGCCGACAGGATGAGCCTGCAACTCGGCCGATGAGCCACCATCCAATGGAGCGTCGGGGGTGGGGAAGCCGTGCAACTGGATGGTGAGCGGATCAGCCCGTCGGGCGAGAGGCAGGTCTGTCCCCAGGCCACGAGCTCCTACTCGCTTGCTGTGTATGTCGGTGCATGGCCACCAGACCCCCCCGAGGGCACACGACGAAGTCGAGATCGTTGTAGCCGCCTTCACCACAGACACCAGCACCTATGCCTTTGCCGCCCCGGACGAAGGCGAGGTGACGGTAGAGGTCACCTTGCTGTTCCGCCGGGCGTTTATGGAGTTGATGGATCAGAAGGGCTGGAACGTGCCCGACAAGATCATGGAGCATCAAGCGGTGCGCATCTCTTTGGCGGGTGGCTAAGCGCCAGGAACGCCGAGCCCCAGCTCGGACAATCTGGAGAGTAACACAAATGAGTACCCTTCCTGCCGAATCCCATACTGAAGAGGCCGCTCTGGCTTCGGTGGAGCGTCTCACCCATATCATCTTGTACGCCCAGGATATCTCCTCGGGCAAGCTATCCGACGACAGACCCGTGGAGGAGGGTATCTGATGTCCGAAGCCGGGAACGCCGAGCCCCAGCTCGGCCCCACCCACCGAGGCTGGTACAGCCGCGGCTATCTGCCGCACTGTGACCATCCCGGCCTGCTCCAGAATATCACCTATCACCTGGCCGACAGTCTGCCGGCAGCCGTCCTGGAGCAGATCGACGCCGAATTGCGCACCCTTGAGCCGGAGCGGCAGGACCCAGAGCGACGTAGAAGGGTGGAAGCCTGGCTGGACGCCGGTCACGGCTCGTGCGTGCTGCGTCTCCCCGAGGCGGCCGCGTGCGTGGTGGATACCTGGCAACACTTTGCAGGGGAGCGTTACGACTTGATTGCCTGGGTCGTCATGCCCAACCATGTGCACGTGTTGGTGCGGGTGTACGAGGGGGTGCCGATAGCAAAGATCGTACAATCCTGGAAGGGCTATACGGGGCGGCGGATTCGTACGATGATGGAGGAGGAGAGCCGAGCTGGGGCTCGGCGGTCCCAGGGTGAGGGGATATGGATGCGGGAGTATTGGGATCGATACATCCGCGATGAACGGCACTTTCAAATCGCTGTGGATTATATCCACCAGAACCCGGTCAAGGCGGGGCTGGTCCGGATGGCCAAGGATTGGCCCTGGAGCAGTGCCCGACAGTTTGCCGAGCTGGGGCTCGGCGATCCCGGGGCAGGCGATTCTGGAGATGCCGAGCGCCAACTCGGCCGACCCGGCGAGCAAGAGCCAGCGGATGGCCAACAATCCTGCCTGAAGGAGAGGGAGTCTATGATTGCCAGAGTCTGGCACGGTGTGACACCAGAGGACCAGGCGGATGAGTACCTGGATTACGTGAAGAAGACCGGAGTACCTGGCCTGGGCTCCACGCCGGGGAACCTGGGGGTGATGGTCTTTCGTCGAGTCGAGCAAGGGAAAGTCCACTTCCTGCTGACTTCCTTTTGGGAATCGTACGAGGCCATCGCCAGGTTCGCCGGGCCCAACATTGAACAGGCTCGATACTACCCAGAAGATGAGAAGTATCTGCTCGAGCTCGAGCCCAAGGTGACTCACCACGAGGTTGTTGTCGGCCAGGAGATCATCGAGTAGGACGGTCTCGGCAGGTTGCCACCCATGGCGACATACATTCGCCGCCACCCGCGGCTTGGCGGAGAGCCGCAAGTTTCGTCATGGCGGTTACCCTCCTTGGTGGCTGGGGGACTCGTCCTTCCGGCTATTTCCGGCCACCCACCAACAAGATCGCCCCGAGTGTCCCTCGGTGGAAGGCGAAGGCCGTGGTATAACAGCCTGGCAGTGCCACAGGAGATCAGAGAATGCAGGGAAAGAGGAAAACATGAGAGAACCAAAACACTCATTACTCTGGTCGGTGCTCCTGACAGCCGGGCTGCTCATGTCTGCGTGCAGTGGAGGTGGCCCGACTCCCTCCACGGTTCCCACCCCGTATTCCACGCCTGCCCCTCGGGAGGTCAATCCTGGCGACTTCGTTGGCGTCGTAGACAATCCCTACTACCCCCTGACTCCTGGAACGATGATGGTCTTTGAAGGGTCCACGAGCGAGGGCAACGAGAGAGTAGAGACCTACGTCACCCACGACACCAAGCGCATCCTTGGCGTTGATTGCGTGGTCGTCAGGGACCGCGTCTTGGTCGACGGAGAACTCGTAGAGGAGACGCTGGACTGGTACGCCCAGGACAAAAGCGGCAATGTCTGGTACTTCGGGGAGGACTCCAGGGAGTACGACGAAGGGGCACTCGTGGGCACCAAAGGCTCATGGGAAGCCGGTGTCGATGGAGCCGTCGGCGGGATCATCATGCCGGCCCATCCGCAAGCGGGCGACTCCTATCAACAGGAGTACTACGCCGGAGAGGCAGAGGACATGGCCAAGGTCGTCAGTCTCACCGAGTCTGCGGCGGTGCCCTTCGGTTCCTTCGACAACCTCTTGAAGACCGAGGAGTGGACGCCCCTCGAACCCGGCATCGTGGAGCAGAAGTACTATGCGTCGGGGGTCGGCCTGGTTCTGGAGGTCATGGTCCACGGCGGCTCCGGGCGCGTGGAACTCGTGGCCATTACCACAGAATGAATTGGTGCACCAGCGGCACGGGCTTCCCCTAGACTGTGCTTGAGGGTGCCCCATCCCCCAAGCTTCTGGTCGGAGCGGCAGTCTCGCCACCTTCGTCTTTCTGGGCGCTTGCTTTCCATTTTGTCCTCCGTCGCCTTGTGCAGGGACAACCAGGTCAGGCAACACGCTGACCAACCTCTCCTGTCTCTCGGTCATCAGGCCTGGGGAGCCATTGTCCAAGTGGAGGTGGAAACCTCCCCCCGGGTTGGCGAGCTTGACTATCTTCGGTCTCGAGGGATAGACACCGCAGGAGGAGCGCAGGTCGCAGTGTCACGCCTGATCTTGCTAATCCCTTGGCAACTGTCCCAGGCAGTATTATAATCCGCCCCATACAGGCTGCGTCCCCCACCGCTCGGAACGGGTACGGCGGGGCAGGAATACTCGGAGTGCCCGCCAACGAACGGGCCCCTTGTTGCAGCATCGCCGCTATATCGGAAGGAGGAAAGTCATGAAACAGGCCGTTGTCTGCTGCGCCGCAGTGCTCCTTATCGTCCTGGCCTTGGCCGGGTGCGCCGCTTCGTCCACTCAGGGTCCAATGGCCTGGCTGGATGAACCGCTAGATGGAGCCGCACTTCCCCTGGAGCCAACGGAGATTATGGCCCACGCCTCTGACGCCGACGGCGTAGCCAGCCTTGAGTTCTACGTCAACGGCGTCCTTCTGGTACGTTCCCCTGCGGCCGGAGGAATGCTGGCGGACGCTACGGTGGGGTGGAACCCGAGCGCGCCGGGCGTCTACACCATCACCGCCAGGGCGACCGACAACCAGGGCAATGTCGGCCCCGAGGCCACGGCCGTGGTCACCGTGGGCGAACTAGAGGGTTCCCCCACGCCCTTGCCTACTGCGCGGCCTACAGAAGAAATCGTGACGCAGGAAACGCCGTCTCCTCGTCCGCCTTCGTCCCCAGGTCCTACCGGGACGCCGAGGCAACCCACGCCTCGACCGACATCAGCACCGCCCACAGCCACGCCACGGCTGCCCACGGCCACGCCACGGCCGCCCACGCCCACGCCACAGCCGCCGGCCAGGCGCCCCGAGATCGCCTACTTCCAGGCGGACCCCGGTACCATCAACGCCGGCGGGTGCAGCACTCTGAGCTGGGGTGTGGATTACGCGGCCGCGGTCTACCTGGATGGCGAGGGGGTAGGGGACCACGACACGCGCCAGGTCTGCCCGGCGACCACCACCACTTACACGCTCCATGCCACCTCGGGCGGCGGCGACGACCAGGACACGGCGACCGTGACCGTCATCCAGGCCCCGACGCCAACACCCATAGAGGACAACACTCCGCCGTCCATTTCGGACATCAGCTTTAGTGAAACTGAGATCTCCACCACGATCGGCTGCACCGCCCCCCCAGACACGACCGTCATCAGCGCCAGGGTCTGGGATGAGAGCGGGGTTTGGGCCGTTATTGCCACTTTGCAGCTCTCAGGGAGCCCCGCGGGGACGGTAGTCATGACTCAATCCGCGCCCGACGTCTACGAAGCAGAATTGGGGCCGTTCCTCGACGCTGGAAACTTGGACATTACGATAATGGCGCAAGATTACCACGCCAATACTGCACAGGAAGTAAGAACCGTCATTGTCAAGAACGTGTGCGTAATGTAAGAAGGGGCACCCATGAAGAACAAGAGCCGTGGCCGTGCAAGGACGATTTCCGGTGTTCTGGGTGTGCTCGCCGTTCTGGCTTGCGTTGCGCTGGGGGTGTCCGCCCTTCTCT
>DATEXS010000029.1:0-3553 GCA_035256725.1 Anaerolineae bacterium | reverse complement strand
AAACGTCTCGGTGTGGGAATCATTACCACGGCGGCCAAGGGAGGCGTGGCCGAAGCAGGCCACTTGAGAGGCGCAGTGGAGCAGATGTTGACACTCAACCGCAAGGCTGCCCAACTGATGAAGCAGGCGGAGTTTCACGCCGTTACTGACATCACCGGCTTCTCGCTGATGGGCCACTCCCACGACATTGCGGAGCTCAGCGAGGTCAGCCTGAGGTTCTACCTGGACCAACTGCCTTTCCTCGACGGTGCAAAGCGGTACGCTGAAGACTGGCTCTTCCCTGCTGGCGCTTCGTGTAACAGGGATGCGTATGAGAGCCAGGTGAGGTTCTCCTCGGGCATCTCGGACGAGATTCAGATGCTGCTCTTCACCCCGGAGACCTCCGGCGGCTTGCTCATTTGCGTGGCTCCTGATGATGCGGAGAAGTTGGCCGCTGTCTTCTCCGAGGCGGGCCAGCAGTGCTGGGTCGTCGGTGAAGTTGTCGAGGGTCCGGCTGGCATTGAGATGCTCTAGCCCTTTTCAAGCGGTTGTGCCACGAAAGAAGTGGGTGGGGACCAGGCTGCGCCTAGCAGCCATATGTAAGGACTCGGAAGGTTAGCAGATGCTTGTGGGCGTCATTGCCGCACTCAAAGAGGAGATCAGCCCCCTGGTGGAGTCCATGGAGGACGTCGAGTCTTCGAGGTGGGGCAGGCGCACTATTCATCAGGGAAAGATAGGCGACTGTCAGGTGGTGGCCGTTGCCGGGGGCGTGGGGAAGGTCAAGGCGGCGGCCTGCACCCAGTATCTCATAGATCGATTCTCCATTGAAGCCCTCATCTGCACAGGAGTCGCGGGAGCCGTCAACCCCCGGCTGCAAACGGGTGACGTCGTCGTCTCCGAGAAGGCCCTGGAGCACGATTTCGACCCCGGCGATCCAGCGCTCCTGAAGAAGTTCCGAAGGCGGTGGCTCGAGGCGGACGGCGGGTTGGTGGAGCTCGCTCTGCAAGCCGCGAAGGAGCTGGGTCCGGCGGACCGTTGCCATCTGGGCAAGGTGCTCACCGGAGACCAGGCCATCGTCAGCGCGGAGAAACGGCGGTGGCTGTGGGAGACCTTTGGCGCGGACTGCGTGGACATGGAAAGCGCGGCGGTGGCGCAGGTCTGCGACCTGAACGGAGTCCCCTGGGTCATCGTGCGGGCCATCTCAGATTCTGCCGGAGAGAACAGCATCGCCGAGTTCAGACAGAACTTGGCGCGCGGTGCCAACGCTGCGGCAAAGGTAGTGGAGAAACTGGCGGAATCTGTCAAGACAGGGTGACCAGGGGAGTTCCCTTCTGCACGCTGTCTCCCGGGGCTACGTGGATTGCCTCAACCTCCCCGTCCCTGGGGGCCCGGAGTTCGTTCTCCATCTTCATGGCCTCGACGATGACCAGGATTTCCCCCTGCGCCACCTGTTGGCCCTGGGTTACCGTGATGTCGAAGATGAGCCCCGGAATGGGGGACTTGATGATGACCTCCTCGTCCTCCGCCGGCTGGCGTGCTCGCTGGGCTTTGGCGAGGAGGAGGACACCCTCTTCCTCGAGATGGACATGGTAGAGTTGCCCGAGAAGCAGCACACGGTAGCTACCCTCTCGCTCTTCAACGTGGACCTCGTAGGATGAGTTGTCCACGATCAGGGAGTACAGGGATGGCCCCCCAGTGCTCTCGATGCTCGCCTCGTGCTGCTCTTCGTTGACGATGATCAGCTCCGGGTTGTCCAGGTTGATATGGAAGGATTCGTCATTGACGACGGCTACGTAGCTCATTGCCCCATAGCCTCCCGTCGTCCAGCGATCTTCCAGTCGCTATTCGCCGATGGCGCGCGGTGCAGGGAGTTGCCGGTCACCGCCTGATGATGCCGACGTGCGATCATCGCTGCGGCGACGGCCGCGGCCATGCTGAGTTCGCTGCCATCGGTTTGCTGCATGGCGAAGCGGCTCTCCACAAAGGTCGTGTCGAATTGGCCATAGATGAATTCGAGGTGGTTCACCAGTTGTTGGTGGAAAGGGATGTTGGTCTTTACGCCCGTGATCCGATACTCCTCCAGCGCTCGTCTCATGCGCAGTATGGCCTCGGCACGTGTCTCTCCCCACACGCTAAGCTTACTGATTAGAGGGTCGTAGTATAAAGACACTTCGAAGCCTTCGTAGATGCCGCTGTCCACCCGCACTCCCGGGCCGGTGGGCTCCTGAAGTCCGGTGATGCATCCCGTCGAGGGCAGGAACTTGTCGTAGGGGTCCTCGGCGCAAACCCGACATTCCATGGCCCAGCCCTTGATCCTGATGTCGTCCTGGGAGTAGCGCAGAGTCCTCCCGGAAGCGATGCGGAGCTGCTCCTTGACGATGTCCACTCCGCTCACCAGTTCCGTCACCGGGTGCTCGACCTGGAGCCGAGTGTTCATCTCCAGGAAGTAGAAGTCCTTGTTCTTGTCTAGCAGAAACTCCACCGTGCCCACGTTGGTGTAGTCTACGGCCCTGGCCAGTTCGGTCGCAGTCTTCCCCAAACGATTCCGCAGGTCCTCGTCCAAGGCCATGGAGGGGGCTTCTTCCAGAAGCTTCTGATGACGCCTTTGGAGGGAACACTCGCGCTCGCCCAGATTCACTATGTTGCCGTGCTGATCTCCGAGGATCTGGACCTCTATGTGGCGGGCCCCCTCGACGAGGCGCTCCAGGTATATAGCGCCGTCTCCGAAGGTGGACTGAGCTTCCCTTCGCGCAGCCATAACGGCGAACGGAAGCTCGTCTGGCGAGTTGACGGTACGCATGCCCTTGCCTCCGCCACCTACAGCGGCCTTGACCAAGAGGGGAAAGCCAATCTGCTCCGCAACAGCCTTGGCTTCCGCTTCGTCCTCGATCTCGTAGTCGGTGCCTGGCAGGATGGGAATGCCCACCTGGGCCGCAGTGCGGCGGGCAGCGGCCTTGTCGCCCATCAACTCCATAGACTCTGGGCTGGGACCCACGAAAGCGAGGCCAGCGTCCCGGCAGGCACGCGCGAAGGCGGGGTTCTCGGCCAAAAAGCCGTAGCCTGGATGGATGGCGTCGGCCCTGGCCTCTTTGGCCACGCCGATGATCTTGTCGATGCAGAGGTAGCTTTGAGTTGCGTGTGGGGGGCCGATGTGGTAGACCTCATCGGCATAGCGGACGTGAAGTGCCGTCCTGTCCGCGTCGGAGTAGACACCCACCGTGGCCAGACCCAACTCCCTGCACGCACGCAGCACTCGGACCGCGATCTCTCCTCTATTGGCTACCAGGACCTTTTTGAACACGCTCCCTCTACGATCGCCTCAGCGCAAGTCTGGGGTAGCTCGTACAACACACTTCCCTGGTGACAGATACGGCAATGTGTAGAGTCATTATATGGCATGTATGGAGAGCCAGCAAACATTGCTTCGAGATACTGTCTGTGGGGTGATCTGCACTTTGGCCTACATCCGACGGCTGGCGCACGGCATGCAGCGCAGTTCCCCTGGGCTGCTGTTCCACCGACGTTCGCCCTTCACTCGCAGCCGTGGACCTGCTACGCTCAGACCGGCGGGCAT
>DATEXS010000028.1:0-7395 GCA_035256725.1 Anaerolineae bacterium | reverse complement strand
CCTCGCTGATGGGTATGTCGAGCCTTCCAGCCAGAGAGTCCAGGAAGGCCCCGGCGCCACCGGAACAGATCCTGTTCATCTCAAAGCCGGTGATGATGCCGTTGCGGAGAAAGATGACCTTGGAGTCCTCCCCGCCGATCTCGAAGATGACGCTGACGTCGGGCACAAAATGCAGTGTGCCCATGGCGTGGGCGAGGATCTCCGTCTTGTGAACATCGGCACCGATCAACACCTTCGAGAACCCGGCACCGCTACCGGTAACCCCCACCGCCCTGATTTCGACGTTGTCGGGGAGCAACTCCCTGAACTCCGCCATGCCCTTCTTAACCGTGGGGATCACACCATGATTGCGCATGTATAGCGTGGCGACGACGTTCTTGTCCTCGTCAATCAGGGCGAACTTGACCGATACACTCCCTACGTCAACTCCCAGGTAATGCATGGTCCTTCCCCCTTCGCTCTCTTCCCATACGGATCACGTCCACGAAGGTCTGGATTCTGGTTCTGATGGCTCCCTCGCTGATCAACTCATCGAAGCTAAGGCTCAGCACTGGGAAGTTGTAGTCCTCGCTAATCTTGCGCAGGATCGGCCTGACCGTGACCTCAGGCATGCACCCCATGGGTAGTAGATGGAGTACCCCATCGTACCCTGCGTCGTGAAACCTGATCGTGTCGGCCACCGATTCCCGGCCATGCCCGGCTACCGAGCAGGTCAGGTAGGGCGCGGCGATCTTGGCGATCTCCGAGCGGGCCGGGATGCTCATGTTCAGCCACCAGGCCATCAGCTTGCCCAACAGGAAGCTAGGCGGGTAGCGGAGGATGGCCTCTCCCAGGCAGAGGTGCCTGTGCACCTCGGCGCCCAGCTCGCCCAGCATCTCAAATACGTGGCAGTTGCTGGCGGGCTCCATCAGCAGGTAGAACTCGCCCACGACACCGATGCGCAGCGGCTCTCGGTCCACCGTTTCCACACCGGCGAAGAAGGACTCCGGATCGAGTTTGTCCAGGGCCTTGAAGTCGTTTACGCCGTCTAGATAGTTGAGAGCTTTCTTCATCGCCTTGGTGGTGTCGCCCTGCTTCTTCTCCACGGCGCGGTATCGCCAGGAGCTCTCCTCGAGTAGTTCGATAACGCGGAGCTTCTTGATGGCCATCCTCAGCGCTCGGATGGTTTTCCAGGTCCCTTTGCCTGTGACCTCCTTGATCTGCTGGATCAGGCTCGGACCCTCCCCCAGAATGAAGAACTCGATATTGGTCCCGGCCTTTCTCATGACCAACTCTTGGAGATGTCCGTAGTGGCGAAACCGGCACATGCCGCCGCCGCCGCCGCCGTGCTTCTTGGATCCCGCCTTGTTGTTGATGTAGAAGACCACGCAGTTGGCGCCCTTCTCGATGGCTTGCAGATAGTTGCCGATGATCACCTTGAAGGGCAGACAGATGCCCTCAGGGCTGTGGCGAGCACCCAGGGCGATGGTCTCGCTGGTGATGGGAGGAGGGACGACCACCTTCAGACCCAGTTGCTCCGCCGCGCTCTTGAAGGGCAGATAGGCGTTCCCGCACAGGGGCAGGGTGAAGACGCGCTCCGTCACGCCCTTATCCTCATCTTCACTGTGTCCACGAAGGTATCCACCCGAGTGATCAGCCCCGCCTCGCCCGTGTGCTCATCTAGGATGAGGTGCATGCAGGGGATATCGTGCCTTTCGACCTCGTCTTCCACGAAAGGCACCGTGATGGCGTCTACACCGCAGTTGAAGTTGCTGAGCACGATGACCCCGACAATATCGCGGGCAAGCACCTCTTGCAGCTGGCCCATGGTCTCGTAGGCAAAGTCCCACTGGAGGAAGGAATCTCTGGGAGCCGGCGGGACAGTGTCGATGGTGATCACCTCCATGCTGCGTTCTTCTAGCTTAGCCAGCAGATTGAGGTTTGCATAGGAGTCGTGGATCACATAGTGATGGCCGACAATCAGGATTTTGGGCTTGTCTGAGTTGAGTTGTTGCTGATACTTGGTGTGCAGTTCGTGTTTGTACGCCCCCTGCGCCTCCAGCGCGAGCGCCAAAGCCTGTTGGGCTTTGCTCGCGTCGTTGGTCAGTTGTCTCCCTAGGTGCATCATCCCTGGCTCGAACTCTCCGTCCTCTACTTCGCAGCGCAGGAACTGGATGTCGCGATCAAAGACGCTCTTGCTGATGTCAGGCACACCCAGGAACTTGGGACAACTGTAACGCCCGGGCTGCAGCCCATAGTACGCGGGGGCAAAGATCCGGTCACATCTGTCGAGCAGGTACCAGATGTGCCCAAAGACGAGCTTGACCGCCAGGCAACTCTCGTCCTCACCGTAGCGGACAGCGGCCTCCATGAGCTTGCGGTTGGTTAGCGGAGACAGCACAACCTCGTGGCCCAGTTCGTGAAAAAAGGTCACCCATAGTCTGGGATGCTTGTAGTAGAACAGACTCCTGGGTATGCCGATCTTCATGGAGGGAACACCTGCGGGAAGGGCATCTCCTTCTTCAGGTCCCATTATATGATTGCTGGGCGGTGTTGACAAGCTATCCAGGGCCCTTGCCGAGAAACATGCTTCCGTTTGGATCTCTGGCCACCCCTGAGACAACAGGTGCTTGCTAAGGTATGAGCGTTTGGGCTATAATGAAAGTGGAGATCTGACGGGGGCTTGTGGAGGTTGCGATGGGTATGGAAAAGAAAACCGGGACGGACACAGTCAAGAGGGGCCTGGCCCAGATGTTCAAGGGCGGCGTGATCATGGATGTGGTCACCCCTGACCATGCGCGGATTGCTGAGGACGCAGGCGCCTGCGCGGTGATGGCTCTGGAGCGGGTGCCAGCGGATATCCGCGCCCATGGCGGTGTGGCCCGCATGAGCGACCCGGAACTCATCCTCAAGATCATGGACTCCGTTACTATTCCGGTGATGGCCAAGTGCCGCATTGGCCATTTCGTGGAGGCGCAGATACTGGAGGCCCTGGGGGTGGACTATGTCGACGAGAGCGAGGTGCTGACGCCGGCAGATGAGGAGCACCATATCGACAAGCATCTGTTCAAGGTGCCTTTCGTCTGTGGGTGTCGCAATCTGGGTGAGGCGCTCCGCCGGATCGGCGAAGGGGCCGCCATGATCAGGACCAAGGGCGAAGCAGGCACTGGCAACGTGGTAGAGGCTGTGCGCCATGCCCGCTCGGTGATGGGCGGCATACGTCACCTGCAGCACGTGGCCCGCGAGGAGTTGATGGCGGCGGCTAAAGAGATGGGCGCTCCATACGAACTGGTGCTGGAGACCGCCGAACTGGGGCGGCTGCCAGTGGTCAACTTCGCCGCCGGAGGGATCGCCACCCCAGCCGATGCGGCACTGATGATGCAACTGGGGATGGATGGCGTGTTCGTGGGCAGCGGGATCTTCAAATCCTCTGATCCTGCGCGGAGGGGCAAGGCCATCGTGGAGGCCGTGACCCACTACAATGAGCCGAGCATCCTGGCTGAGATCAGCAAGGGTCTGGGCGAGGCCATGCCCGGGCTGGAGATCGCTTCCATTCCCGAGGCGGAGCTGCTGGCTCAGCGCGGCTGGTAGGCGGGCGTCGCGGCAGCGCAAAGGTGCGGATGGTCACGGTCGGTGTTTTGGCGCTACAGGGCGCTTTCATCGAGCATATCCTCATGCTACGCAGCCTGGGAGCACGCGCGGTAGAAGTGCGCCTGCCCCAGGAACTGGAGAACCTCGACGGCTTGATCATCCCCGGCGGGGAGAGCACCACCGTCGGCAAGCTGGCCACGGCCTATGGCTTGATCGAGCCCATCAAGCAAATGGCAGAGTGCGGCAGAGCCATCTGGGGGACCTGTGCTGGACTGATCTTTCTCGCTCGTCGCGTCGAAGGCATGGCACAACCGCTCCTGGGTCTAATGGACGTGGCGGTGGTCCGTAATGCCTTCGGCCGCCAGGTGGACAGTTTTGAGGCGGGCATCTCCGTTCCGGCGCTCGACGAAGTGGCTGCACCGGAGGAGCGAGGGGTTCCTTTCCCCGCTGTGTTCATCAGGGCTCCGCTGATCAAGGCTGTTGGGGAAGGCGTCGTGGTTCTTTCCCGTTTGAACGAGGGGGACATCGTGGCTGCACGCCAGGGTAGCCTGCTGGCCACGGCCTTCCATCCAGAACTGACCAGTGATACCAGGCTTCATCGCTACTTCCTGGCGATGACCGAGGGGCGTCCTAGCTAGGGCGCCCTTCGTTTTCCGTGGCCCAGAGTCGCCGGGGGCTACCACTGTTCAGGGTCCTCAAGAGGTAGCCGGTCCACGTTGCCGAGCTGGCCGCACACGCGTGATTGAGGAGGCAATACATGCTGGAGAAGATCACCTGGCTCGGCCATGATGCATTCAAGATCGCTGCATCGAAGATCATCTATCTGGATCCCTTCGAGCTAGTTGGCGACCTCGAAGTGGCCGATGTGATCTGCATAACTCACGATCACTACGACCACTGTAGTCCGCAAGACGTGGCCAAGATACGAGGCCAGCACACCGTGATCGTGGCCGCGGAGAACTGTCGGGGAAAGCTGAAGGGCGACGTTCGTTTCGTCGAGGCCCGCGATGAGGTGGCCCTTGAAGGCTTGACTATCCAGGCCATCCCTGCCTACAACGTGGGAAAGAGTTACCATCCGCGGGAGGCGGGGGGCGTAGGCTACGTGATTACTGTGGATGAGACCAGAATCTATCATGCTGGAGATACTGACGCCATCCCGGAGATGGAGGGTTTGGAAGTAGACATCGCCATGCTCCCCGTCAGCGGTGTCTACGTGGCGACGGCCGAGGAAGCTGTGGACGCCGCCACGAAGATCAACCCTGGCGTGGTCATTCCGATGCACTATGGCAGCATCGTAGGTTCGCGCAAAGACGCGGAGCGTTTCAAGGCACTGTGGCCAGGGGAAGTGGTGATCCTGGAAGCGCAGCACTCCTAGTTGAAGTCCGCGCTTGGCCTCCAGCCTCGTGGGTACAAGGGCAGCTGCATGGCTGGAGTTGCGTACAATGTTGTTGGGCAGAGGCATCCCAACTGAGGCATTCTTTCGACGTCTCCGTGTGGGGCATGCGCGCCGGTTTCCCCCGATGAACCCTCATGCTCTGTCTGGCCTGGGTCTGGCAGGCCAGTTAGACCCCACTGTGCCATCCTTCTCCCAGGTCCCACCTCACCGCCTTCGCTCCTACGTTCAAGGCTAGCACTGGCAGACCCGTCTAGTCTCCGGCTAAGATTAGACTGATGAGAACATCGTTTCTGGGCCTCAGTCGGGACAACTTCCTGGTTGTGCTCTCCATGGTCTTCTGGGGAGCCGGCGAGGGCCTGTGGTTCTATGTGCAGCCTCTGTACATCAAGAGCCTGGGGGCCGATTCCATGGAGATTGGCTTTGTGATGTCGCTGGCCCCCGTCCTAATGGTCTTGATCCTGGTGCCCTCGGGCATCCTCGCCGATCGTTACGGGCGCAAGAAGATGATGGTGGGCGGTAGCGTCATGGGTACTGTGGCCGTCCTGCTCTTGGCAGTCGCCCAAGACTGGCGTCAGTCAATCATCGGCTTTTCGCTCTACTGGGCTTCTACCGGCTGCCTCCCCGCTTTCCATGCTTATGTCGCTCATGCCTCCGACAAAAAGGATCTGAACCGGAACTTCAGCCTCATGTATGCGGCCTTCGCGGTGGGGCTGATCGTCTTTCCTACGGTGGGCGGCTTCCTGGCTGAGAGGGTGGGATTCCCCCTAGCTTTGGTCACGGCTGCGGTGTTATTTGCCCTCTCCACCCTGCTGGTGGTTGCTGTGAAAGAGCAGCCCGTGGCCCCCTCCAGACCTGACTTTGGCTTGCGGGATGTGTTCTCCAACAGCCGTCTGATGATCATCTGCGTCGTCAGTGTCTTCATCTTCTTCGCCATGTTCCTGGGGCAGCCGTTCGCGCCTAATTACCTGGAAGAAGTCGTGGGACTTGAACTGGTGTGGATTGGCTTCCTTGGTTCGGCCCATGCCCTGGGGGCCACCGTGCTGGGCGTGGTTCTGGGCAGGTTCTCTGAAGGTATGGGAGGCCTGGTGGTGGGACAGGCTTTGGTGCTCATCTCCCTGGTCATGTTCCTGAACTTCCAGGCTATTCCGCTTCTGGCGCTATCCTTCTTCCTGAGGGGTGCGTTCAATGCGAGCCGAGCTTTGGCTCTGGGGCAGATGGGCAAAGTGGTAGGCGAGACCAGTTCCGGCCTCGCCTACGGACTGCTCAACACCGCCATGGGGCTACCATGGGTCTTGGCTCCGTATATGGCTGCCTGGTTGTATGCGGCACGCCCCGATCTCCCCTTTTTGACCTCCATGGGGATGATCGGGGCGATGATGATCGTCTCTGTGGTGTTGCTGAGGGATCCCCAGAGGGTGAAGGGCACCGGTGGCTAGATCACACCTAGCTTCTCGCCGACCTTCTTGAAGATCCTCAGTGCCTGATCCAGGTCGTCCTGGCCGTGCATCGCGGAGAGCATGACTCTGATCCGGGCCTTGCCCATGGGGACCGTGGGGTAGCCCAGGGCCATGGCGAAGAGGCCCTCCTGGAACAGCTTCTTGGAGAATTCAAAGGCCAGCGGTGCGTCGCCCAGCATGACGGGGGTAATAGGGGTCTCGCTCCGGCCTGTGTCGAACCCCAGCTTCTGCATCTCAGCTTTGAAGTAGCGCGTGTTCTCCCACAACCTGTCCACCAGTTCGGTTGATTCTTCCAGCAGGTCCACCGCGGCGATGCAACCCGCTACATCCGCTGGGGTCGAGGCGCTGGAGAATAGGAAAGGGCGCCCTTGCTGGCGCAACCACTCCACCACTTCTCGCTTGCCAGCAACGTATCCTCCCATTACTCCAAACGCCTTGGAGAGGGTGCCCACCTCGATGTCAACTCTGCCGTGCAAGTGGAAGTGGTCTACAATCCCCCGCCCGCCTCGTCCGAGCACGCCCTCACCGTGGGCATCGTCGGTCATCAGCGGAATGCTGTGCTCGTCCGCCACATCGGCGAGCTTGTCCATGGGGGCGATGTCGCCGTCCATGGAAAACACCCCATCGCTGATAATGAGCCGCCTGCGATAGTCGGTCTCGTTCTCGATGGCCTTGCGCAGCGATTCTGCATCGCGGTGATCGAAGCGCACGATCTTGGCCCGAGAGAGGCGACAGCCGTCGATGATGCTGGCATGATTGAGCTCATCAGAGAAAACGACGTCCTCGCGGCCCATCAGGGCGGGGATGACCGCCAGGTTGGCGCTGAAGCCCGACTGAAAGGAGACGGCACCCTCCACCTGCTTGAACTCCGCCAGGCGCCTCTCCAGTTTCAGGTGTATGCTCATCGTTCCCGCGATAGAGCGCACGGCGCCGGGACCGACCCCGAACTCATCAATAGCCTTCTTGGCCGCG
>DATEXS010000027.1:0-3949 GCA_035256725.1 Anaerolineae bacterium | reverse complement strand
CCAGGTCAAGAACACCATAGCCAACCTCGTCTCCGGCTACAACCGGGACCTGCAACTGACCAAGGGACCGACGATGAGGGGGCTTGAGGTGACTCAAGCGACCCTTTCGGTGATGGTGTTGGTCTTCGACCGCCTTGGTGTCAACGCTGGCCGATGCCAGGCAGGTCTCACCGACGAGGTCTACGCCACGGAGAGGGTGTATGAACTGGTGAAGAAGGGCGTGCCCTTCAGAGAGGCCTATCGGAGGATCTCGGGCGAGTCTTAGGATTCTGCGGCCCGCGCGCACCTGTCCGGCGGGCAGCGTCCGGATTGAGATGTCTGCGCAGGGCCGCGTTTTTGCACTTGTGGCCATTGTGAGGGCGTGTTCATGGCAGTTCTAGGCGTCATCTGTTGCGAGAGCCTGGAATTGGAATTCGCGTATCTGCTGGGCAGCGACGGCGAAGTCGGCCGGGTGACGGTGCTGGAGGACGGGCGATCGGCGCGGCTGATCTCCGGGCTTGAGGGACAGGGCCGCAGAGACGTTAACCGGATCTCCAGTTTGGCCCGATTCGTGCCCGACGGGGGAGGACGGCCAGAGGTGCTGGTTCAAGTACTGGAACTTGGCCTGCATATCTGGCCCAAGAAGCTGAGGGAGACCTTGGCCCAGGTGGCACGGGAGATGAGCCATCATGTGGATGCACTGGTCCTGGGATACGGGCTGTGCGGCAACGCCCTAGCGGGATCGGAGGAGTTGCTATCGGACGTTGGGGTTCCGGTGTTCATCCCCATCGACGACGATCATCCGGTCGATGACTGTGTGGGGTTGCTCATCGGCGGGCGACAGCGATACTACGCTGAGCAATGCAAGATCGCCGGGACGTTCTTCATCACACCTGGCTGGGCCTCGCACTGGCGGCGTATGTTCGATCTGACCACTGGCGGAGTCAGTGTCAAGATCGCGAAACGCATGTTCGAGCACTACGAGCGCACCCTGTTGATCTCCAATCCGGTCGTGTCAGACGAGGAGATGCGGGAAGGCATCCGCGAGTTTGTCGAGATGTTCGGTTTCCGTGTTGAGGCCTGCCAGGGGACGATGAGCATCCTGCAGAGGACCTGGGAAGAGGCCAAGGAGTCCACAGGCTTCAGAACCAGCTAGGCCGCCAAGCGTACTGAGGGCGTGACCTGACGAGTACTTCTCCGCCTGCCTCAACTCAAGCTCTGATTCTGGCCACACGGGCACCCACAGCCAGCTACGTCACAACTGGAGACACCGGTCCCATGGGGCTGTGGCGAACGTGGTTCAGTAGCGCCATGGGCCGCTGGCCGGCTGCGGCGGCGCCATGCACTCGGCACCGATCCTCCTTGCCTTGGTGATGGCCAGTCTCCAGGCAAACACGAGTAGGCCGCCCGGCACTGCTACGAGGGCGAAGTCTGATCCATGCGTAAGGCGGCGATGAGTTTCCTGCTCGGTGGACACGGGCAAGCAGTCCAGCAAGTGCTGCCTATAGTCCACTCAGGAGAAGGACTGCTATCGTGAAGCACCGGGGGGAGGCGTAGGGCAGTCCGTCGCGCCGCTCTTCATTCTAGAACGTGGATGTTCCTCTCCCGGCACATGTCCTTCAGTATCTTGGGCCAGACGGTGACGCTAACCTCCCCGAGGTGAGCATTCTTTAGCAGAAGCATATAGGTGCGGGATTGCCCGATACCACCTCCAATGCTCAGCGGGATGTCGTTGTTGGCAATTGCCCGGTGGTACGGCATCTTGAGGAAATCAAGCTGGCCGGACATCTCCAGCTGTTTGACGAGGGTGTCGGCGTTGACACGGATGCCCATGGACGTCAACTCGTGGCGCCGCTTTGTCACCGGGTTCCAGACGAGGATGTCCCCATTCAACCCGTGCATGGGCCTGCCGTCCTCGGATGTTGTCTCTGTGATCCAATCGTCGTAGTCCGCCGCCCTCATCTCATGCGGATAGCCATCCTTCAGAGGCCAACCTACGCCGATGATGAAAACCGCGGGGTATTCCTGCAGGATCATCGTCTCACGCTGCTTGCGGGGTTGGTCAGGGTATCGGCTGAGGATGTCTTCGGCGTGAAGGAAGGTGAGCTTCTCGGGCAGGGCCGGGTACTTCTCCGTCTTCAGCTGGGGGAACATCTGCCAGACGTAGGTCTCGGCCCCCTTGAGAACCTCCCAGATCCTTTCCACAGCGTCGGTCAGAAACTGGAGGTTGCGCTGCTTCTCTGTGATTGCCAGCTCCCAGTCCCACTGGTCCACGTATGCGCTGTGATCATGGTCGAGGAAGTAATCCTTGCGCACGGCTCGCATGTCGGTGAGAATGCCTTCACCTGCCTCCATCCCAAACTCCTTCAGGGCCATACGTTTCCACTTGGTGGCGGCCTGCACGACCTCGGCATCGACAGGGTTCTTGTCATAGTCGTTGGAGATGTGGAACCGGATCGGGGTGCGCGACCCGTCACGATCCAGGTAGTCCTGGACGCCGCTTGCCGCATCCACGATCAAGGGGACCGTAACCATCATCAGGTTGAGTTTCTTGCACAAGTTTTCCTCGATGTAACTCTTCACCGCGAAGATGGCCTTCTGCGTCTCCCGTGGGGTGAGCAGAGAGGTGTAGTCATGGGGAAGGATCATCCGTAGCTCTTCATAGTCGCCTATGCCGGGACCTGCCAGGTCCGCCTTCTTTTGCGCCTCTGTCATTCTGTCCTCCTACTGTCTGTTGCATCGAAAGAAGATGATGATTGGCAGGTGACATACCCTTAGCGCGGGGCAGGGGGCACCCCACATGGCTTGGTGATGATGATGGATTGTAAGGCAAAGCGCTCCACATTCCAACTGCAATGTCAACTGTCTGGGATCCGGGGGGTGAGCCAGATGGGGTGGAGTGCCGCGACAGCTTGAGCGTGCTGTGCGGCTTTCTGTGCCTACCGTGCGGGCTGGTCGATCGTAGCGGCCGGTATTACGTGCTCTCCCACGATACTGAGGGCTTGATGTTTGCTGTTCTGTATCGTACAATCCAGCACAGAATGCGGCGGTGGGCCCTGGCTCTCGAATGCAGAGAGCAGGCCTGTTGCTGCGCTTGGGGCTCCCTCGGCTGTATGACGTCGTGTTCCAACTTCAGATCAAGGAGGCTGTAATGGAGCGTAGACGGAGATCTAGTCTAGTGGGAGGAGTGCTGCTGATCCTGATAGGGGCTTGGTTTGCAGCCGTGCAACTCGTGCCAGGACTGAGGGTGTGGCTCCATTTCGAGGTCACCTGGCCTTTGTTCATCATCGCGGTGGGTGTGATCTTGTTCGTCGTTGCCCTGGTGACCGCTGTGCCCGGCCTGGCCGTTCCGGCCTGCATCGTGGGCGGAATAGGCGCAATGCTGTACTGGCAGGCGACTACCGGCAGGTGGGAAACCTGGAGCTACGCCTGGCCGCTTATCATCAGCTTCGTGGGCTTGGGTGCTCTGCTGTCCAACATCCTGGAAGGGCAGACAGCAAAGGGCGTGCGCGAGGGGGGCTGGCCGATCCTTATCGGACTGGTCCTGTTCGTGATCTTGGGCTCGGTGATCGGAGGGCTGGGCTGGCTCGGTCCCTACTGGCCGCTGTTGGTGGTGGCGCTGGGCGTACTCGTGCTGGTTCAGGGGCTATTCTGGGCGCGACGCTGAGGACCCTCGCCCGCTTGGAAGACGATCGGTAGCGAGTCGAGTTGCGGCTGGCAGTGCATGCCGCCGCCTCGAGGGGAGGTGTAGCAAATGATGAAACGGATTACTCTGATAGTGGGTAGCGTTCTCATTGCCTGGGGCGCGCTGGGTGCGCTTGATGCCCTGGGCGTGATCCACGTCTCTATCTGCGGCATGGTGTGGGCCTGTCTGATCATCGCCGTCGGTGTGTGGCTGGTCTGGGGAGCGGCAACGAAGGCTCCTGCCACAGAAGAGGAGGACGTGTCTATTCCCCTGGAAGGTGCCTCG
>DATEXS010000026.1:0-7540 GCA_035256725.1 Anaerolineae bacterium | reverse complement strand
CTACATAGTTGCGGAGGACAGGGGCGAAGTACTCGAGTTGCTGCGGGATGAGGGGTTCGACCCCGCTACGCAGGTGATCTTGGAGGAGCAGCCTCTGATTGACAGTACGGGCACCGCTATGACGGGGGGAGAGAGCCAGGTGGATGTCGTGGAGTACGGTCCCAGTCGGGTGATCATGGAGGCCAGCCTGCACCACGAGGGGCTGGTGGTCCTCAGCGAGGTCTACTATCCGGGGTGGAAGGCCCTGGTCGACGGAGTGGAGCGAGAGATCTACAGGGCCAACTACGCGTTCCGGGCGGTGCCCGTGGAGAGCGGCTCTCACCACGTGGAGTTGGTCTACGATCCCCCGTCTGTCAAGACAGGGTTGGGCCTGAGTGCCTGCGCCCTCGCCGTAATTGTTGGATCTTCCTGTTGGTTGCTAGTCAAGAGAGCGCGAGTCCGGGCTCCCGACCCGCTCGAGGCCGCAAAGCACGAGGGGTAGAGCGAGGCGGCTCGCCAGCCAAACCTGGCCGTGGCCGGCACGGGCCCGGCGAGCCCCGCGCGGGCAGCCGAGACGGGCACAGGCAAAGATGCTTCTCTATCTACATGAGTTAGCCTATAATCTATCGCGTCCTGGCGCAACCTATTCTCGCTGGGGCGGGTGGTGTCGCCCTTGGATCGCCTGTTGTTGGGCGTAGACTGTCCGGGAATAGGGAGTGGCGGCACGGCTACGGAGGCAGCGGGCATGGAATCGCCTTCCGCAGTGGCTAGCGATGCGTTGGTATGCCTGGGTCAGACAGCATTCTGGCGACGGGAGGGAGAGGCGGCGTCCCGGTCGGGTTTCCTCCTATCCGTTGTCGGCTCCTGAGGAGCGGCAGTAGGGGGGAGAGGCGCTCGAGTACGCCTTCGATGAGGTGCAGTGAATGAGTGGCGACCACGTGGATGTGAGCCTCGTGCTGGCCTGCTACAACGAGGAGCGGGTGCTCGAACAGAGCGTGGCCCAGATCGTGGAGGTGCTGGACAACACTCGCTACTCCTATGAGGTCATCTTCGTGGACGACTGTAGCCAGGATCGTACCAGGGAGTTGATCGACAAGGTCATCGCCCGGTATCCAGACAAGAGAATGAGCAAGATCCTCCACGAAGAGAACAAGGGGAGAGGCGGGACCGTCGCCGATGGCATCAGAGCGTCCCGTGGGGACGTAGCGGGCTTCATTGACATCGACCTGGAGGTGCATGCCCGCTACATTCCCTCCTGCGTGAACGCCGTGCAAAACGGAGCAGACATCGCCGCTGGGCGACGAGTATACAAGCTGAACCTCCGTTCGCTGGACAGATACATCATGAGCGCAGGCTACGTATGGCTGGTGCGCAGACTCCTCGGCGTGGATCTCAACGACACCGAGACGGGGTACAAATTCTTCAAGCGGGAGCGGATTCTACCCGTGCTGGAGGAGATAGAGGACCAGCGCTGGTTCTGGGACACCGAGGTGATGGTCCGCTCCTACTACCGTGACTTTCAGATTGTGGAGATCCCCTGTCTCTTCCTGCGGCGTTTTGACAAGACCTCGACTGTCCATCCCTTGAGGGATACGGTGGACTACTTCCGGAAGCTCTGGCGGTTCAGAAAAGTAGTGAAGGACGAGCTGACACGTTGAAGGCCATACGCGAGATCGGGCTCAGAGGGGCGCTGAGGTTTGTTGCCGGCACACTCGTGCTGGTGTTGTTTCGCTTGATGATCTTGCCGCCCCTGAGGACAGGTCTCCTGCGGCTTGTGGGCGTCGCTGTGGGGAAGAACACCGTCATCCAAGCCATCAAGTTCTTCAACGTCTACCGCCGTGGTTTTGCCGGACTGTCCATCGGGGATAACTGCTTTATAGGAGACGACTCGCTCATCGACCTCGCAGATGAGATCGTCCTGGAAGACGAGGCGACGCTGGCGCAGCGGGTTACCGTCCTTACGCACGTAAACGTTGGCTATCGGGATCACCCGCTACAGAGGCATTTCCCCTCCTATTCGAAGAGGGTGGTGTTCAAGAGGGGGTGCTTCGTGGGCACCAATGTCACCATACTGCCAGGCGTGACCGTGGGGGAGTGTGCGTTCGTGGCAGCGGGGGCGGTGGTCAGGGAGGACGTCCCTCCCTGCCACGTGGTGGGCGGGGTTCCCGCTCGGACCATCCGCGTCCTCGAAGGAGAATAAGCGTGGACCCAGCCGCCTACGAAGTCGTCCACGAGCTGGAGGAATCCCACTGGTTCTTCGTGGGTAGGAGGAACATCCTCCGCCGACTCCTTGATGGCCTCCTGGCAGGCGTGGACGCACCCAGAATTCTGGACGTGGGCTGCGGCACCGGCGCCACCATGGGTTTTCTCGAGCAGTTCGGCGAGGTCACGGGGATCGACGTCTCAAGCACTGCCATCGAGTACTGTCGCCAGCAGGGGAGAGAGCGCCTCTGTTTGGCCAGTGGGGAGAGCCTCCCCTTCACCGGCGAGAGTTTCGATCTGGTCGCCGCCCTGGATATGCTGGAGCATCTGGAGCATGAGTCAGAAGGCCTGAGCGAAGCGTGGAGAGTGCTCAAGGATGGCGGGCACGCGCTGCTGGTGGTGCCCGCCTTCGGCTTCTTGTGGAGCGATTTCGACAGGTTCTCAGGGCACTATCGCAGGTATAGCAGAGAAGAGCTCAGACGCAAGATCGAGGGGTCTGGTTTCGAGGTAAGCAGGCTTTCCTATTTCAACACCCTTCTCTTCCCGTTGGTTTGGGGCGTACGGACGTTCAAGACTTGGGCAGGGAGGTGGCGCACCTTCCGGTCAGACCTGGAGCTGCCCGTCTTTGGCCTCAACGGCATTCTTGCTCGGATATTCTCGCTGGAGAGCGGATTGATCGCCGCGGGCGATCTGCCCTTCGGCGTCTCGCTGGTCTGTGTGGCCACGAAGAGATCAGCCTAGCCTCGGTTCAAAGGGCATGGAAACCAGCCTGCTCGATAAGGAGTGGACCCTCCGCTTCCCCCACCTAGCACTGCTCAGCGCGTGCTTCTTGGGCGCCCTGACGGTGGCTTTTGGTGTATGGACCGCCACATCGGTCTGGAGCTTCCCACTGTTCGTGCTCGCCGTGGTGCTGGTCGTGTATGTGCCAGGGGGTGTTGTGCTAGACGCGGCGAGGGCGAGAGCCAGGCCGCTGGACCGCCTGTGCCTCTCCCTGATCCTGGGTATGACGGTGAGCAGCGTGCTTTATGCGCTGTGCGGGCTTCTGAGGCTCCAGGGACTTTTCGCGCTTTGGCCGGCGGCCACCACTGGCTGGCGGCTCTACGCCAGGTGGAGGGCGTGGCCCGAATGGTGGGAGACTAAGTACTCGGCGAACCTCACCCATCTGCTGCTGTTGGTGGTGATCCTGCTGTGCCTGGTGCCCCTGACGGTCCTTCCCATGTACTATAGGAATCTGGACCTACTTCCGCAGGGGGGCATGAACTTCCTGCGCAAGCCGAACGACGCCGTTTTCCATCTCTCCATCAGCAATGAACTGACCCATTCGATACCGCCCCAGGCGCCCTTTCTGGCCGGGCGACCTCTCGGCTATCACTTTGGCATGGACCTCCTGCCCGCCATGTTCTCCCGGCTGGCCGGGGTGAGTGTCCTCGACTCGACGGTCCGGTTTTTCCCCACGTTTCTGTTGGGGCTGGCAGTCCTTTCAGTCTTCTCTTTCTCTCGCCTCTGGCTCGGCTCTGGAGCCTGGGCCGCCTTGTGCGCCTTCCTGGTGCCTCTGGGCGAGGATTTCTCTTTCCTGCCCGGCCTGCTTACGCGGTCCGAGGAGATCTGGTCTGCCCAATTCTTTGGAATGCCCACCACCTATTCGCTGTACTTCATGAATCCCATGTTGCCGGCGCTGGGCGTGCTGTTCGCTGGACTGTTTTGTCTGGTCAAGTACTGGAGGGGCAGCGGCAAAAACTGGGAGATCCTCAGCGCGTTCCTCTTCGCCGTGGCCGTGGAGTACAAGATCTTTGCCACGCTCCATGTACTCGCAGCTCTGGGGCTGGCGGGCCTTGTGTACTTCCTACTCTCTCGAGATCGCAGACTATTGCAGGTGGCGGCGCTCACGCTGCTCTTCGCGGCGCCGCTCGTCCTGTGCGGCTTGCTCGCCGCGGATGCTGGCTCAAGGGTCTGGATCAGAATTGAGCCGTGGCCCTACATACCCGAGATGTTGAAACAGCTGGGTCTGCTGGGCACAACTCTAGGACGAGAGGTAGATGCGCTTTTCCATGCTGGTGGCCTCTCTGTGGCGGGCCTGGCCGCCCTCGTGCTGGTTGCTGTGCCAGTCTACCTGGTGGGCAGCCTCGGGGCCAGGGTGCTGGCCATCCCAACCGTGCTGCGCGGCCTGTCTTCCCGTAGCCCCACAGCGGGGCTCGGGCTATTCCTTTCCCTTTTCTGTGTCCTGGGGCCGCTGGCGAGCCTGGCCCTCGCCGTGACCCCGTGGGGCTATCCCTCGACTTCGGAATACAACAACGCCGTGTGGTTCTACGTACAGAGCAAGTACGTGCTGTGGGTTCTGGCCGTACAATGGCTGAGCAGTGCTCTCGGTGGCAAGCCCAGGTGGTGGCAAACAATCGCGGTAGCGGCTGTCGTAGTTGTGAGCGTCCCGTCCTCTCTCCAGTTTTTTCACACTCAGGCGTCTCAGGCCACATCCGTTCTGACGAGCACGGAACTGGAAGTGACGGAGGCCATGGCAGGACGATGCCCGGACGGGGACGTGGTTATGGCCAGACAGGAAGTCGGAGAGCTCGTAGTGGCCTTGACCCCTTGCCGGGTGCCGGTCCTCAATCTGGGCATCTATCCCCATTCGTTCGTGTCTATGGGAGAACTGGCGGAGCGGCGATCAGACCGAGACGTGTTCTGGGGGGACTGGAATGAGGGGACGGTACGCGTGGACATTCTGGAGCGGTATAGCGTGGGCTACGTCCTCCTTGACCTGAGAGCCGGGGACAGGACGCTGGGTGGCCCGGGAGTCTCGGGTGGCGAGGGCCCCCCACCTGTCGGAGCGGTGACTCTGGTTCCTTGCTTCGAGAACGAGGAGTTCGTGGTGTACAGCGTGTCGAGGGGTGATGGATCGGGCACGTAGTCTCTCTGGCGTGCAGAAGGACTTACTGGCAGTTCTCCTTCTCTTTGCGCTCCCGGCGGCCTTCCTGAGCCAGGTTCTGTTCACGGACCGTGTTCTGGTGGGGGACAGCATGGCGCGATACATCCCCTGGAACAAGTACCAGGATGTCGAGTCCCTGGGTCCATTGAATGAGGATTATGCGGATACCCTGCTGGCCTACTACCCACAGATTCTGATCGCCCGGGAGATCGTCCGGGGGGGAAGCCTACCCCTGTGGAACCCGTACACGCTGGCCGGAGGCCCCTTTCTGGCGGCTGCGCCGTGGTTGGGTTTCTTCTATGTTCCCTACCTTCTGTTCTATGTGATCGATCCGCTGAAGTCCTTCGGATACGTGGCCTTCCTGCACTTGGGCCTGGCGGGCACCTTCATGTACTTCTATCTGCGGAGCATAGAGTGCCGCAGGCTGTCCTCCCTGGTAGGCGCGGTGAGCTTCGGGCTCGGCGGCTTCTTACTGGCCAATCTGGCCTGGCTGCCCAGGGTGAGCACGGTGATCTGGACGCCGCTGTTGTTTCTTTCCATCGAGAAGGTGTTGGTGCAGCGACGCTACGTCTTCAGCTCTGGAGCTGCCTTGGCCACCGCCATGTGCATCCTGGCGGGTAACCTGGCGGCCACGGTCTACGTGCTGCTGGCTGGAGTGCTCTACCTTGTGTTCAGGCTGATCACTGTAACGAAGAGCAAGGGAGCGGCAGACGCGCTCCGAGGGGCTTTGACCCTGGCGGCTGCCATCCTCCTGGGCGTGATGATCTCAGCGGTGCAATTGCTCCCCACCTGGGAGGTGGCCCGGTTCACCGAGCGCGTCCAGGTTACCTACGACGAACGGGTGGAAAGCGGTAGGTCCCTCCTCGCTCTGGCGACGGCGCTGGTGCCGGACATCTTCGGTAACCCCGTGGATCGCCCCTGGGGCAGGAATGAGTTTGTCACCAACATCCCTGGCACTTACGGCGAAACCGTTCTGTATGCAGGGATCTTGCCTCTCGTCCTGGCCGCATGGGCAGTGGCCCGGAAGAGGGATGCAGACACCGCCTTCTTTGCCGGCCTGGCGCTGCTGGGCCTCTGCCTCTTCTTGAACACCGGCCTGTTCCGGTTGCTGTACCTGCTTCCCCCCTTCAGGATCGGCAGACAACTGGAAGCCAAGATATTGTGGGCCTTTGCCGCCTCGGTACTGGCGGGCATGGGGTTTGAGTCAATGCTCCGTGTGGGGGCAGACACCCAGAGAAGGCCGCTGCGTTTGGCGGTGGTATCCCTTGTCAGCTTAGGGGCCGCAGTGCTGGCGGGCCTTGCCCTGGTCAGATGGTTGCTGGATGGCGGCGCGGACGACCCGAGTGGCTCGCTGCTGACCTTGTGGTACCGCTATAACGTGGGCAATTTCCTGCGGCTGGCTGGGTGGCTCGCGGCCTGCGCCGTCGTCCTCTGGCTGTGGGCCGAACGACGCATCAGGGCTGGGGTGCTTGCTGTGCTGGTGCTGGGCGTGATGGTGGGGGACCTGGCCCTATTTGGCTGGAAGCTGCACCCGGCCCAGGAGGCGGATGCTCTGTATCCACAGCCAGAGAGCGCCCGCTTTCTCCAGGGCGACTCGGATGTCTTCAGGGCGATCCGAGGTCCCCTGTCCAGGAAGGTCTATCCGCCCAACAGCCTGGCTATGTATGGTATCTCGGACGTGCAGGGCTACTCTCCCGTGATGATTGACTACTATGTCGAGTTCCTGCAACTGATCGAGGAGGATATCGCCAGCACTCGCAGGGTGTATTCCCTCCAACACGCGAGTTCAGCTCGCTCTCCCTTGCTGGATCTGCTCAATACGAAATACGTGATCACCATCGCTGACCCAGGACAGGAGATGGAGGAACTGGAGCGTTCTGTTGGCGACCTGGAACTGGTGTACGATGGGGACGTCAAGATCTACCAGAACATGGATGTGTTGCCCCGGGCTTTCTTCGTGCCGGACTATCAGGTCATCGAGGGCAGGCAGGAGCTGCTTTCCGAGCTGGGCAGCGAGGATTTCGATCCGGCGGCCACGGTTCTGCTGGAACGAGAGCCGGCTCCTCTGTCTAGGGCGCCGGGCGACACCGCTGACGAGGCACGAGTACGGATCGTGGAGTATGCTGCCAACAAGGTGGGCGTGGAGGCTGACTGCGTGGAAGAAGGTTTCCTCGTCCTGGGGGACCTCTACTACCCCGGCTGGAGGGCTTTGGTGGATGGAGTGGAGGCGGAGGTCTACAAGGCCGACTATGTGCTGAGGGCGGTGAGGTTGGGGCCGGGAAGCCATAGCGTTGACTTCTTCTTTGACCCACCTTCCTTCAAGCTCGGCGCGGCCATCAGCGTGGCTGGGCTGATTGGGGTGTTTGCTCTGTCGGCAGTGCTGCTACGTAAACGGGTTCAGTCGTAGGGGGGTCGCTCGCCTCTGCGTAGGGTGGC
>DATEXS010000025.1:0-2205 GCA_035256725.1 Anaerolineae bacterium | reverse complement strand
TCCGTCGCCTCGGGGGGCGTGGGGGCCACTTTACTCGAAGAGCATGTGTGGGACGGGGGCCAGATGCTGAACGCCAACATGCTGGAGTACAAGGTGCCCCTGTCGGTGGACATGCCGCAGATCGTACCCATCATAGTGGAGACCATCGATCCGGAAGGGCCCTTCGGGGCCAAGGAGGCGGGCCTTTGGGGCTCCATGAACATGTTCCAGGCCATCGGCAACGCCATCTACGATGCCGTGGGTGTCTGGATCAAGGAGTTCCCTATCACTCCGGACAAGGTGCTCAGGGCACTTGAGGAGAAGGATCGAGGGTCATGAAGATCAAGGCCATCGACCATCTGTGTTTCGCCGTACGGGACCTCGACGAAGCTCGCAGGCGCTACGAGGAGGATCTGGGACTAGAGTTGGACGGTCTTTATGTGTCTGAGAGCGAGAAGATCCGGGTGGCGCGCTACTACATCGGAGCAGTGGCCCTGGAGTTGATAGAGCCCAACTCGGATGACAGTGAGGTGGCCAAGTTCCTCAAGCGGCGCGGCGAGGGCTTCTACCTTATCTCCTACAGGGTTGATGACGTGCCTTCTGCCCTGGCGGAGTTGGCCGCCAAAGGCGTGAGCACCATCGACCGGGAACCCCGGCAGCTCAAGGGCAACCGCTATGCCTTCATCCATCCCCCCAAGGCGCTCTCGGGCGTGCTGACCGAGGTCCTGGATGGGGAGTTTGAGTACGGCGAGGAAAGAAATGATTACGAAGCCGATCAGGGTGTTGCTGGCTAAGCCTGGCCTTGACGGGCACGACAGGGGGGCCAAGGTGGTCGCCCACGCGCTACGAGACGCGGGTATGGAGGTCATCTACACCGGCCTGCACCAGACCGTGGAGCAGATTGTGGAAGCGGCGATCCAGGAGGACGTGGATGTGATTGGTCTCTCCGTTCTCTCGGGCGCCCACCTGCCCCTTACGGAGAAGTTGATGGGGCTGGTTCGCGAGGAAAGCCTGGACGACCTGCTGGTGGTGGTCGGCGGAAACGTGCCTCAGCGCGACGTGGAGAAGCTGGAGGCCCTGGGCGTGGCGCACGTTTTCAGGACCGGCTCCCGCTTCGAAGACATTGTCAGCTTCATTGAACAGGCAGCGGCCCGCTGATCAGCGCTGCTCACCCTGACCTGGGATTGACCGGGTCCGATGTTCGTCCAGGTTGTGGAGATGGCCGCTATCCGGACCCTGGCGAGGACGGTGAGTCGAGACCAGGGCCTCTTGACTTCGCCACTAGCCGGTGTTCGCAGGAACGGGTCCCGGGTTCTGGAGTGCTCAGGCTACCCTGCCGGTGTGGCGGGAAGAGCGCCCTCAGAAAGGCGATTCCCCAAGAGCTGAGGTTTCCCTGGCTGGACACGACTCTGTATGGCCGACTCAGCGCCTGGGCCGACCACGCGGCAAGGTACCTCAAGCGCTAGGCGCGCCTCTCGAAGCGATAGCCCACTCCCATCTCGGTCTGGACGTACCGGGGGTTCTTGGGATCCCTTTCCAGTTTCTGTCGCAGGTGCCAGACGTAGACCCGAACGTAGTCGAGGTCGTCCTGGTACTCCCACCCCCATACACTCTGGAGTATCTGCTGGAAGGTGAGAACCTGGCCCGCGTTTTCGACCAGATACGCCAGGAGGCGGTACTCGGTAGGCGTGAGCTTGACGGTTTCCCCCTCGACGGTCACGCGGCGCTCCCCGAGATCGACCGACAGATAGTCATCTGCGTAGACGACGGGCTTGTCTCGTTCGACAGGCGGCAAAGCGGCTCGACGCAGCACGGCCCGGGCACGGGCCAGGAGGACCTTGATGCTGAAGGGTTTGGTGAGGTAGTCGTCGGCGCCGTATTCCAGACCCCGGATGATGTCCTCGTCTTGCCCCTTGGCGGTGAGCATGATGATGGGTACTTCGGAGACTTCTCGGATGCGCCGGCAGGTCTCCCAGCCGTCCATGCGCGGCATCATGATGTCGAGGATCACGAGATGGGGCCGATCGGCGAAAAAGCTGCGCAAAGCCTCTTTGCCATCGGAGGCTGCGGACACTTGGTACCCCTCTCGGGCAAAGGTGTACTCGATCAGGGGTAGCAGCGCCGGATCGTCATCAACGACCAGTACTTTCTCGTTCTGCATCGGCTTGCCCGTACCTCGCTTGTCTGATCGGCGGGCTCTTGCCTATGATATGCCAACTCGACTGT
>DATEXS010000024.1:0-14514 GCA_035256725.1 Anaerolineae bacterium | reverse complement strand
TTGTCCCAGGCGAGGCCGTATAATCGGCTTGACGTTCACCTAGCCGATCGGAGGAGGTGATTGATGGGTGAAGGACTGATCTTTCTCCTCGCTGGTCCAGCGGGCGCAGGAAAGAGCACGATCGTCAAGCGTGTCCTCTTCCTTCTGTCTGACCTCGAGCTGATAGTCACGCACACTACACGAAAGCGCCGCGAGAATGAAGTGCAGGACGTTGATCATCATTTCGTGACCACGGAGGAGTTCGAGCGCCTCAAATCCGCTGGCGAATTGGCGGAGTCTCAGACCATGTTCGGTCAGCAGTACGGTTCTTTGAAAAGGCGACTGGAGTGGGCCATCGAACAAGGGGTGGATCTGATCTCGGACTACGACGTGTTGGGCTCCGAGACACTCGCCAACCTCTATCCGGATAACGTGGTTACCATTTTTGTCTGGGTTCCTCCGGAGGTGTCGCGGCAGCGGCTCATCGACCGCGAAGGCGAGGGCAATCCAGAGATCGCGAAGCGGGAAGACCGTCAGCCAATGGAGATGAGTCGTGCACCCTTCTTCAAGTACGAAGTCAGCAATATTGACGTGTGGGAGGCGGTCTGCAACGTGGTCAGTATCGTGCGCGCCGAGCGATGCCTCACTGCCCGAACAGCCCCCAGTTGAGGGGGGTTGTCCGATCAAGCTGTGGCGCCGGTGGGGTTTAAGGTAATCTTGTGGCAGGCTCATCCCTACACAGGGAGGCGGAGTCGTCCGTGATGGTTGGCGGACCCCGTGCTTTCCGTACTCACGCAGGCTGGGGAGGAGATCGGGCTTTGCGGGGGAGATCATGGCTTTCATAAGTGACGATTTGGGCGATGGATTAGATATGGCCACCGTGTCGGGACTCTCGAATCCGAGGCCGCTCGAAGAAACGTCCGACATCGTCAATCTGCTCCTGAGCCGCTGGAGCCAGGTGCAGATCCCGCAGAGCGTGTTCTCCTTCATGGGAGAGCAGCAGTCAAACGGGCATCGTATCCGCAGGGCGACGACCGGGGAGCCACTGAACAGCTTTCTCGCGCGCATTGGTGCCGACGAAGCTACCGCGTCCACCTTTCTGGACGAGGATTCCAGGCTGAGAACCAGACTGAGTTATCCTTCGCTGCTGAAGTGCCCCATGGACGACCTTCAGTCACGTCTGGAGGAGCACTTCGAGGTGGTCTTTGCCATGCAGCAGACGGTTCTGGACAGCGAGCTCTTGACAGGGTTCAATCGTCATGATAGAGAACACCTGAGGTCTGTCAGTTCGAAGGCGCTCAAACTGTTGCGTGCTAGCGCACATTCAGGAGCGGAGGATCTCTACGCAGAGAGAGAGCTCATCATCGCTGGCTACCTACACGACAGCGGGAATCTCATCTCTCGCCAATACCATGGAGCATACGGCGCCTATCTACTGACGCGGTTCTTCGGAGATGTAGATCAGAGCGAGGAAACGCTCTCCAGCTTCCTCCGTGTGCTGGAGGCCGTGCTCTTCCACGAAGTGGAGATTGGCCTCCGCCTGCCTACTCTATCGGGCTTGCATCCCGCGACCCTCAGCTTGATCATCGCCGACAAGACCGACGTGAACGCTGGACGGGTCAGCTCCAAATCCAATGTCCCAGAGGCCTTGTGGGATGCCCACACCCTGGTCAATCTGTTGACCGTGGATTCCCAGATCGGCTGTCAGGCCAGGGACTTCATGTGGGAGCTTCACTTCAGCCCGCGTGCGGAAAGCGATGAGGTAGCGCGGTTCCCTCAGTTGCTCAAGGCCTCGGAACGAGTGTGGGTACCACAGGCCTGGCAGCGCCTGTACCGGGATTACAACGTTGAGTATCTATTCGTTTTCCACGCCACCTTCCTGAAGCTGTATCTGGCCAGGCTCCTCTATGCCATGCGTGCCGTTTTCGCCTTGTATCCGGACGCGCAGGGGTTCAGCTTGGTAGTGGAGGACACAGAGCGGGGGATCAGCTTGAGCAGGGTTTTCGGTCGCCAAGACTACAAAGAGAAGATTGGCTTGATCGGCAAGAACCTGTTCAAGGAGAATTGGGAAGAGACCTATCTTTACCGCTCCCTGTGGTGGCAGCGAGCTGTGGAGGGTGCAAGCAAGGAGGCTGTGGCCAAGGCTGCCTCCGCAGACTAGGCGTGCGCGCTGCCCACGAGTTCCATAAGGCTGCCGTAGCCCTCGCGCACCATGATGGCCTGCATCTCCTCGCAGATGCTGCGGAAGGCGTCTAGATCCCGGTAGCGCACAGCCGACCCGATGCCCACCGCGGTGGCTCCCGCCATGACCATCTCCAAGGCATCGCGACCATCGCCTACCCCGCCCATGCCGATGATCGGTATTCTCACGGCCCGATAGATGTCGTAGACGCAGCGCACAGCGATGGGGCGGATGGCAGGACCTGATAGGCCGCCTACCTTGTTGGCCAAGATGGGCCTCCTCGAGTGGACATCAATGATCATGCCGGGGCCCAACGTGTTGATGGCGGCTATGGCATCGGCTCCGGCCTGTTCCACGCTCCGAGCAATGGCCGCTATGTTGGGGACATTCGGGCTTAGCTTGACGATGATGGGGAGGGAGGTGACCCCCTTAACGGTGGTGGTGACGAGGGCCGCCTGGACAGCGTCACAGGCGAAGGGCTGGCCCATCTCGTCGGCGACGTTGGGGCAGGAGATGTTCACTTCGATGAAGTCGGGCTGGGCCTTGCTCATGGTACGGGCCACCTCGCCGAAGCCATCCACCGTCTCGGCGAAGATGCTCGCCGCCAAGGGAACACCCAGAGGATGTAGCATCTTCCTGGCGCGGGCGACGACCTCCAGCTCTGCCTCCACCCCCGGGTTGGCCAGGCCTACCGCGTTGATGAGACCATGGCCCCAGTCCAGCACCGTGGGGTTGGGATGCCCCGCTCTGGGGCTCGGGCCGCAAGACTTGGTGGTCACCATCCCCGCTCCGCTCTCCGCTACGCGGACGAGGAGTTCAGCGGTGGTGCCCAGGATACCGGCCGCAAGCACAAGGGGGTTGCGGAGCTTCACGCCACAAATAGAGACCGAGAGATCGGGCTCACCCATCGGCCTGCACACCCTTTAGGAAGGCCAGGACGTCGTCGCGCTGCTCTGGGGAGATGCGGCCATGCTCTGCCAGGATTCTGAGCATCTCCTGGAGCGTGAGGACCGAGTGGAGGGCATAGCCGTGCTCTGCCAGTTCTTCGCCGCCTCCCTGGCCCCGGTCCACCAGGACGACCACATCCTTCACTTCCAGACCCGCTTTTTCCAGGGGCTCGATGGCCCTCAGCTTGCTGCCACCGGTGGTGATCAGGTCGTCGAGCACGACCACGCGTTCTCCCCGTTCGAAGTGGCCTTCGATCCCTCTTCTGGTGCCGTATTCCTTGACCTCCTTGCGCGGATAGACCAGAGGGACGTCCATCTGCAGCGCCACGGCGGTGGCGATGGGGAGCGCAGCATACGGGATGCCAGCCAACCGGTCGAAGCTGAGGGAGGCCAGGATCTCGACATAAGCCTCTGCTGCTCTTTTCAGCGCCGTCGGGCTTGTTACGAGGAGGCGTAGATCGAGGTAGATTGGGGAGCGCTGCCCCGAGACCAGGGTGAAATCTCCAAAGCGCACGCATCCCAGGTCGTGAAGAGCCAGACACAGCTCTTCCCTGGCTGATACGCTGCGGGGCCGGTGGGCGCGCGTACCCATCTGCCCGCGTGCCTGGTTGATGCGGTCACGCAGTTGCTCGGCCGCCACACGGGGATCAGACGCGTAGATGATGCTACGCGAGGCGTTTACGATGACGCCCATTCCCCGACTGTCCAGGCCCGCCGCTAGGGCTTGCTCGAGATCGCCACCCTGGGCTCCGACCCCGGGGACGAGGATCCAGGCGTCCGGGGCCAGTTGACGTATCCTGTGCAGCGCCTCCGGATAGGTAGCGCCTACCACCAGGGCGGCGCCCCATTCCAGCGCCTTCCCGGCCACTACCTCGTGCAAGGGACGGCCCATGAAGGAGAGGTCCTGAAAATCCCGTGCTCCCTGGTTCGAGGTATGGCACAGCACAAAGACCCCCTTGTCTGCGTAGTCGAGAAAAGGCTTCAGGGAATCGTAGCCGAGGTAAGGATTGGCCGTGACCGCATCCGCGCCCCAGACCTCGAAGGCAGCTTTGGCGTACGCTTTCGCGGTGGAGCCGATGTCCCCCCTCTTGGCGTCCAGGATGACCGGAATACTATCCGGGACGTACTCGATGGTTTGCTTCAGGGCTTTCAGCCCTTCCAGACCAGCCGCTTCATAGAAGGCGAAGTTCGGTTTGTAGGCGCAGACCAGATCCCTGGTGGCGTCGATGATCTCCCTGTTGAAGGCAAGTATGGGGTTGGGTTGCTCCAGCAGAGAAGCGGAAAAGCGCCCGAGATCGGGGTCCAGACCCACGCAGAGGAGGCTATTGCTCCTGTGCGCCTGTGCAGTCAGTTTGTCCCAGAAGTCCATGCTCGCACCCAAGTGTTGGCAGGAGTGACTGCCCAGGGCTAGGCCTGACCCAGGACAGCGGCGAGGAGGGCCATGCGGATGTACATGCCGTTCTCCATCTGCCGGAAGTACGCCGCCCTGGGGTCAGAATCCACCTGGTAGCTGATCTCCCCGACCCGTGGCAGGGGATGCATGACGACCATCTTCTTCTTCGCTTGCGCCATCAACTCCGGCGTGATGACGTAGAGGTCTTTGACCTCTTCATATTGGCCAAGGTCGGCGAAGCGCTCCTTCTGCACCCTGGTGACGTAGAGGACGTCCACGTCGGAGATGATATCGGCAACGTCGTAGGTTTCCGTCACGGGCAGGCCATGATCCCGGAGCACGTTCATCACGTCCAGAGGCAGGCGCAGGATCTCTGGGGATACGAAGTTGAAGCTGACGTCGTACAGACAGAGTAACGTGGCCAGGGAGTGGACGGTCCTTCCGTATCTGAGGTCGCCTACCATGCCCACGTTTAGGCCGTCGACGTATCCCAGCTCTTCCTTGATGGTGAAGAGGTCGAGCAGAGCCTGCGTAGGATGCTCGCCCACACCGTCGCCTCCACTGATCACCGGCTTTCGGGCGTAGTCGGCCGCGACCTGGGCGGAGCCCATCTCTGGATGACGGATGACGATCACGTCGGCGTAGGATTCGAGGGTGCGAATCGTGTCTGGAAGGGATTCGCCCTTGGAGACACTGGAGAACTGGACACCCTGGGTAATGGGAATGACTGTGCCTCCCAGGCGGCTCATGGCCGCGATAAAGGATGAACTGGTGCGTGTGCTGGGTTCATAGAAAAGGCAGGCTAGCACCTTGCCCTTCAGTAGGTCGGCGGAGCCCTTCTCTTTCACGATAGCCCGCATCTCTTCGGCGACGGAGAAGATGTGTTCAAGGTTCTCGCGGCTGAACTGAGACACGGAGATGATGTCCTGCCCGACGAAGCCCTTGTCAAGTCTGGGCGCTGTATACACTTTCCTTCTGGAGTTGTTGAGTGGGTTGCTCCTCGAGTTTGTTGTCACACTCCCTCCTTCGATGTCGTTTCGTGTCGCGGCGAGCGATTAGGTTCAGGGTAAGGTTTGCCCGTTCGCTGGGCGAGGCCCCCGACCACTGCACTCGGTCCGCGGGGGTCCTGTCGCTCCGGCGCGCATCGCACAAAAATAGGACTCCCGCCGGGAGTCCTATCCTGCAACGCAGCCATGCGGCACTTATGTGGGTCCTTGAAGCCTAGCATGGTCCTCTCTTATCTTGCGGAAGATTTTACCACGAGCTATCGACCTTTGTCAAGTGGGGCAAGAAAGCTTGTGTGAAAAGGTCCTCTGCGCACGACGGTCGCGAGGTGGGGCTGTCCTAGAAGGTGTAGAACTCTATCAGGCGCTTTTCTGCCGCTCCTTCTATTTGCGCCACCACCTCGACGTAAGGGGCTATGCTGGAATGTCGGAGCTTGCGCTTGAGGAGTTCGTCTACCTGGAAGATCCCTGCGGAGTTGCTCATGGCGATCTCCACTCGTACCGGCTTCTCAACCCCGGGCAAGATGCGAACTCGATCGACCGCCGCCGCGGATACGGAATGGATGTTGGTGACGCCCGCTTCGAAAGGAATGCGCGAGCGGCCCCTGGTCATGTCCAGCGCGTCAGCAACCTTCACTATCCCGGCCTCAATAGTGAAGCAAGTCTGGTCCCAATGATGGGCGCTGATAGCATGAAGGATTTCGGAGACTACGATCGTGCGCTGGGTGAGGCCGTAGATGCCATCCAGCAACTCCTTGGCCTTACTGTTGGCCAGGCCAATGGAATAAAGTTCGTGGTTGTCGCGATGCACAGAGATCCCCAGATCGTGAAGGCAGCAGGCGAGGACGACGATGACTTCGGCGTCCTCTGTACCCATAGCGTAATCAGCCACAACGTTCATCTCCACGCCAGCATCTACCAACATCCTGAGAAGTTTCAGCCCCATGTTGGCTACAATCTTGATGTGCACCGGTCCGTGGTCGGGGTAGTCCAGGCGATCAACGGAATTGACATTCACGCAACGCCACAGTTGTAGCAGTTCCTGATCTTGATTGATGCGGTCCACAACCTCGCGGAGAACTCGGTTCTCTTTTGTGGGAATCTGGAAGGCCATCGCGCACCCCTTTCACTCGGAGAGACTGTGCGAAGAGCATGGCTGAGAAACCTGTAACACGTGGTGCGGAGAATGGCCAGAGACATGGGCCTCGCGTCCCCTGCCTGTCTCTCCACAAGCCCGAATGCCATAGTGGCATTATATCACCCCCTGATGGCGCGGACAAAGGCGCGCGTGGCGTGTGATTGACTCGGGAGGTGCGCGAATGGTGGGTTGCCTGCCCTCCCCAACCGGAACGGGAGGGAGGTCGGTGTCCGCAAAAGCAATCGGCAACGTGCATGGCCCTAGAGCTTTGGGGCCGGGATTTGACATCTGGGGAGCACGTGGTATAATGGGGAATGTTACGCTTGGCGAACCTCTCCGTCATCGCCAAAGCACGGACGCAGGTGAAAGGGAGATAGTATGGAGAAATGGCATCTCGACTCGCCTCTTTTCTCAGCCCTGAGTGAGCAACAGAGGCGCAGTTTATCCGCCGAGATGCAGCCCCAGGTCTACCAGAAAGGCCAGAGTGTCTTCGTGGAGGGCGCACCCAGCCAGGCGATGTATGTCGTGGATTCCGGCTGGGTGAGCATCTTTTCGGAGACAGATGGCAGGAAAGCAATACTGGCCAATCTGGGTCCGGGCAGTGTCTTGGGAGAGATGGCCTTTTTCGGCGATCGGCCATACTCCACCACCGCGGAGGCGGCCTCTGAGGTCAGACTTTGGGCCTTGAGCAAGTCGGACTTCAGGGAGCTCATCGCCAGGGAACCCTCTGTAGGGATCAAGTTGAGCCTGGCTTTGGGATCGAAGGTTGTGCAGGTGACCGGTTATCTGGCGGAGTATCGGTTGCCCGGAGTCCCCTTTTTCACCCAGCTCTCGATGGAGAGCTTGGTGGCGCTGGCGGAGAAGCTAGAGATCAAGGCTTGCCAAAGGGGGGATACCGTCTGCTGGCTCGGCGAGCCCGGTGAGGCGATGTATATCGTCGAGTCCGGTGAGATCGAGGTGGTGCTGGCGGCGGAGAGCGACGAGGTGCCGATGCCGCTGAGAGAGGGCGACCTTTTGGGCGAGATGGCCTTGCTGGCCAACAAGCCCTACGCGGCGACTTACAGGGCGGCCAGCGAGGTAACCCTGTGGACCCTCCATCGGTCTGACTTCGATGAACTGGTGAGCGCGTTTCCACTCATTCGCCAGGCCCTATCCAGAGCGCTCAGCGAGCATCTGAGCCCCGAGGACCGGGCGGAGGCGGAGAAGCGTTTGGAAACTATCGCCCTCTTTGCGGATCTTCCTCCTGACGTGTTGAACAAGGTAGGTCAGCGGCTGGTCCTGCAGCATTACCCCCAGGGTGAGCTGGTTTTCTCTCAAGGGGACCCCGGTGATAGCCTGTGTATCATCGAGGCTGGTGAGGTGAAACTGTCGGCGGAGACGCCGGCAGGAGATTCCACGGTGGCCTGGCTGGAAGGTGGCGACTCCTTTGGCGAGATGGCCTTGCTGACGGGCAAGACCCGTTCGGTGAAGGCGCTGGCCATGACTGATACCAACCTCTGGGTGCTCTACAGGAACGACTATGACGAGTTAATGGTGGAGCATCCCGCCATCAGCGTAGCCCTGGGCAAGGTGCTGAGCGAACGCCTGAGGTCGGGGTTCCAGGAGGAACGCCCCAGGGCCACTCCGGCCCGGATGAGGGAGATGCCGCTTCTGGCCGAGCTATCGGACGCCGAGCTGGAAGTTGTGGCGCGCCGGCTTCAGCCGGTGGAGCTGGCCGCCGACGAGACGCTGTTCTCGCAGGGCGATCCCGGTGATAGGATGTACTTCATCGAATCGGGCCGGGTGGCCTTGCGCACTGTAACCGCGGAGGGACTGACTACTGTTGCTGAGCTGGGCGCCGGGGACCTCGTGGGAGAGACGGCGCTCTTGACCGGCAAGGCCCGCGTCGGCACGGCCCGGGCTGCTACCGACCTCCAACTGTGGGCCCTGGACAAGGACAACTTCGACGAACTGACCCACAAGTATCCGCGCTTCGTATTGGCCATCGGTCGTGCGCTCGGTGACCGGCTCGAGACGGCCGCAGTAGTGGAAGCACCGCCGACGAGACCCGCCAGGGTGGTGCGGCCCAAGCCAGTGGAGAAGCCGAAGAAGGTATCGGTAAGGGAGCGACCTGCCACACGTGCCGCCGCCGGGCTGGTGGACAACCTGCGTGGTGCTGCAGTCTGGCTGGTGGGTCGGGGCACTGGTGTCAAACTCCGCCTGGCGGTGGTAGGCTTCCTCATGATCTGGCTCTGCGGGATAACGTTGCCGGCGGCGGTGATCTCCTCCGTACCTCTGGAGAAGGACGACTTGTTGGCCGCGCTCCAATCCGCCACTCCCACAGACACAGCGGCCACCAACGAGGCGCCGCGGGAAGCCATGGAGACCATTGAACCGACGGACACGCCCGTTCCCACCGAAGCTGTGGAGCCGGTAGCTCCTGAGGCGGGGGGAGCCGAGGGAGCTGTGATTCTGGCTGTGATGCCGACGGAGACGCCAACGGCGGAGCCTGCCACACCCACCTTAGCGGCAGTGCCACCGACGCCGGTTCGGGCGGCCCCTACAGCGACGCCTACAACTGCGGTCGCGGCTAATGTGATGGGCGCTGGGAGGGCTGCGCCGCCAAGTGTCCAGGTCTTTGATATGGACGGGTTACCTCGAGACCTGGCCTGGGCGCAGTCGAAGTACGGGTCGTTCTTGGAGTTCGCCCAACCGGCAGGGGGCGGCATCTATCGCATTGTAGAGATCAGGGAGCACTCAGGCCCAGCGTCAATCGACGTGTGGGTTCTAGACCAGAACGGCAGTCCAATGCCCGGCGTGATGATACGATTCGAGTGGCCTGGGGAATACGTCGAGCAACCGACCGAGCAGGATGGAAAGAGAGGGTTCGGGCTTGGTCCGGGCACCTATATTCTGGATGCCAGGGTCGGGGGCGCTTGCGGCATCAGTGTGGTGGGCCAGTACCCGTCGGATCGGGCCCGGAACATGGGGCATCTAGCCGGGACACCGCATGATCACCTGGACGTCGTGTACAAACTGATACGCACGGGAACGTAGCAGCCGGCAAAGATGGGGCTAACACAAGGGGGGGCCGAGGCCCTCCCTTGTAGTTGTTGCCTGTGCAGCCGGTAGAATAGAGAGCTGAAAGGAGCAACGATGACCGACAAAGTGACGCTAAGCGTGATCAAGGCCGACGTAGGTGGGTACGTGGGCCACTCCAGCATGCACGATGACCTGATCAAAGAGGCAGAGGATAGACTGGAGCTGGCCAAGGATGATGGGACTTTGATCGACTTCCACGTCTCCCGCGTAGGAGATGACCTGGAGTTGATCATGACGCATCAGATGGGCGTGGACAGCTCCAAGATCCACCAGTTGGCCTGGAACACCCTGGAGGCGGCCGCCGAAGTGGCCAAGAGCCTGAAGCTATACGGCGCTGGGCAGGACCTGCTCAGCGATGCCTTCTCAGGGAATGTGAAAGGGATGGGGCCAGGAGTGGCGGAAATGGAGATCAAGGAGAGGGCCTCAGAGCCCATCTTGATCTTCATGGCTGATAAGACCTCCGCAGGGGCCTGGAACATGCCCCTGGTGAAGATGTTCGCCGACCCCTTCACCACTATCGGCCTGGTCATCTCGCCCGCCCTGCACGGTGGCTTCAGATTCGAGGTCCAGGATGTCCTGGAGCACAAGAAGATCTACTTCGACTGTCCCGATGAGCTGTATGACTTGGTGGTCTTCGTAGGGGCGCCGGCGCGGTACATGGTCAAGGCCGTCTACCACAGGGACACAAACGAGATCGGAGCCGCTTCTTCCACGCAGCGCCTCAGCCTGCTGGCCGGTCGCTACGTGGGCAAGGATGACCCAGTATTGATCGTAAGGTCTCAGGGCAATTTCCCTGCCGTTGGCGAGGTGTTGGAGCCCTTTGCCTTCCCATATCTGGTGGAGGGGTGGATGCGGGGATCTCACCACGGCCCACTCATGCCAGTCTCGGTCCCACAGAGCAACCCCAGCCGTTTCGACGGACCTCCGCGGGTGGTGTGTCTGGGCTTCCAGTTGTGCAACGGCTCCCTGGTGGGCCCACGGGACATGTTCGATGATCCCAGCTTCGACGAGACCCGCCGTCAAGCCAACCTGGCTGGAGAATATATGCGGCGCCACGGCCCGTTCGAACCGCACCGTCTGCCCTTGGGGGAGATGGAATACACCACCATGCCCGAGCTGATGGAGAAGCTGGCAGAACGATTCGAGGACGTGACCGACTAGGGAATCAAGGCCCCAGGTATCACCTGGCTGGCCGCTTCGGTGTTAGCGAGATGGAGCGGGACGGCTAGGTTAGGCCTATGCGAGGACTAGCCGGAACCGTTCGCTCGACCGGCCGAGGTGGCCGCCTTGGACGACGTCCAAAGTGCTGACCTCTTCCTTGAACTCTGAACCATACTGCTCGGACCAAGTCTCCGCCACCGTTCTGCGCCCCCTTATCGTCCGACTGGGCGGCTAGATAGGCTGCGCAGTCCGTACGGGCGCGCCCACCATGAGCGAGCGTCTTTCGTGATCCCTTCCGTCGTGTTCGGCCTGGGCGGCCGCTGAGACGGCGGGCCGGTCGCCGCACTTCGTGAGACCCACCGGAGTCTACCGGCCCCAGCCAACCCTGTCAGGGGATAGCGGACCGTGCGCCTCCACGGTGTGGCGCACTCGCCTCCTTGGGCGTCCCGCGAGCAAGCTAGCTGCACGAGCGCTGTCAAAGCCATTTCGGCGTGGATGTGTAAGCTCCGGAGCTGGGAATCCATTGCCATTAGGCCGAGAATTCTGTATAATAGTGGTGTGCGGTGAGCGCCCGTTCTAAGGGATCACCTGGAGAGGAGTGCTCTGTGGCCGATAACCTGCGAAGATTCAGCAAGAGAGCTCGGCGTTCTCTGGCTTATGCACAAGAGGAGGCCAGGCGGCTCAACCATCCTTACATCGGAACGGAACACCTGTTGCTCGGTCTGGTCCGAGAGGAAAACAGCGTTGCGGCCAGAGTCTTGCGGAGTCTCGGGGTCGAGGCAGACACAGTGCGAAGTGCGGTTGAGGAGATCATCGGATCTGGGGAGCAGCCGGTCATCAGTAGGATCGGCCTGAGCCCGCGAACCAAGAGGATAATCGAACTGGCAGTTAGCCAGGCCCGCGAGATGGGCAACAACTACATCGGCACTGAACACCTTCTGTTGGGGCTCATAGAGGAGGGAGAGGGTGTCGCCGTAGACGTTCTCCAGAGCCTGGGCGTGACCATGGAGAGGGTCCGCGCTAAGACGGACAGCCTGGTGGCCAAGGGACGCGGCGCAGCTGGCGAATCAGAGGGCAAGGAAAAGCAAACCCCGCTCGTTGATCAGCTAGGCATCGACCTCACGGTGCAGGCCGCCGAAGGAAGGCTGGACCCCGTGATCGGTCGAGAGACCGAGATACAGCGGGTCGTGCAGGTGCTCTCCCGGCGTACCAAGAACAACCCTGCGTTGATTGGCGAGTCCGGGGTGGGCAAGACCGCCATCGTGGAGGGCCTGGCGCAACTCATAGCCACTGACAGGGTGCCTGAGAACCTCTTGGGCAAGCGGATGGTGATGCTGGACGTGGGCTCCCTGGTGGCAGGGACTATCTACCGGGGGCAGTTTGAAGAGCGGCTGAAGAAGGTGATCGAAGAGATCCGGGACAGCGGCTCGATTCTGTTCATCGACGAGGTTCATATGCTGGTGGGCGCTGGTTCGGCTGGCAGCTCCGTCGATGCGGCCAATATCCTGAAGCCAGCCCTCGCCCGCGGCGAGCTTCAGTGTATTGGGGCCACCACTCTGGATGAGTATCGCAAGTACATCGAGGGAGATGCGTCTCTGGAGAGACGTTTCCAACCCATCTTCGTGGATGAGCCGACCGTGGAGGAAACGGTGGAGATCCTCAGGGGCATCAAGGACCGGTATGAGGCCCACCACAGGCTGCACATCACCGACGAGGCTTTGCGCACGGCGGCCTACCTTGCCTCACGGTACGTCCCAGATCGGTATCTGCCAGACAAGGCCATAGACCTGATGGACGAGGCCTCGTCTCGGGTGCGCATGTACAGAATCCCTCACACTATCACTCTCAAGGGCAGCATGAACGACCTCAGGTCGATCCGGGAGGAAAAGGAGCAGGCCCTGGATGAGAATCTCTTGGACAGGGCGCTGGTGCTGAGAGAGCGAGAGGTCGAACTTGAGGCTGAAATAGATCAGATGCGGCTCTGCTGGGAGGACTCATCCACGGCGGGGCAACTCGAGGTGACCAAAGAGGACATCGCTGATGTAGTCTCCATGTGGACGGGCATCCCCGTGGCCCGGATAGCCAGCACCGAGCAGGAAAGGCTATTGCACATGGAGGAGGAGCTACACCGCCGCATCGTTGGTCAGGATGAGGCTATCGTTACCATTGCCAAGGCGGTGCGAAGGGCCCGAGCTGGCCTGAAAGACCCTCAGCGCCCTATTGGTTCCTTCATTTTCCTCGGACCTACCGGTGTGGGCAAGACCGAGTCGGCCAAGGCCCTGGCGGAGTTCATGTTTGGCAGTGAAGACGCCCTGATCAAGCTGGACATGTCGGAGTTCATGGAGAGACACACGGTGGCGCGGCTGGTGGGTGCCCCTCCCGGCTACGTAGGCTACGAGGATGGTGGCCAACTCACCGAAGCGGTCCGCCGCCGGCCCTATTCCGTGGTTCTGTTCGATGAGATAGAGAAGGCGCATCCAGAGGCCTTCAATATGCTGCTCCAGATTCTGGAGGACGGCAGCCTCTCGGATGCCAAGGGGCGCAGGGTGGACTTCCGCAATGCGATCATCCTGATGACCTCGAACGTGGCCGCCGAGCATCTGATGAGAGAGATGTCTGTGGGCTTCAAGCTGGCTCAGGATGAGGCCAAGAACGCTGAGGAAGAGTATCAGAAGATGAAGGAGAAGGTCCTCGAGCAGTTGAAGAAGACCTTCCGTCCCGAATTCCTGAATCGTATCGATGCTGTGGTCGTCTTCCGTTCGCTGACCCAGGCCCAGATCAGGGAGATCGTGGAGCTCATGCTCGCCCGGGTGGAAGAACGACTGAACGAACACGAGATCACGCTGGAGGCGGGTGATGAGGCCAAGCGACTCCTCGCAGAGGAGGGTTATGACGCTCATTTCGGGGCTCGCCCCCTGCGCCGGGTGATTCAGAACAAGATCGAAGACCCTCTCTCCGAGGCCATACTGGCTGGTGAGTTCAAAGCGGGCGATACTGTGGTCCTGGAAATCGAGGACGGCGAGATCCGTCTGCGCAGCAAGGAGTTGATGGAAGCCGCGCAGTAGTGCCTGATCGCATACAGACCCTGAACGGGCAGGTTCGAGTCCATGGCCAAGGGACGCGCCAAGACGATCTACATCTGCCAGCAGTGCGGGGCGCAGTCTCTGAAATGGGTGGGACGCTGCCCGGACTGTGGTGAATGGAATAGCATGGTGGAGACGGTGGAGAGCAGAGAAGCCTCTCCACCGTTGTCTGTTCTCCCCCGGGCTCAGCCTCAGCGTCTCAGCGAGATCCCCACGGAGGGCTTCAAGAGAATACCTGTTCCTATGGAGGAGTTCAGCCGCGTGCTGGGCGGGGGCATTGTCCCCGGCTCGGTGGTGCTCATCGCTGGGGATCCAGGCATAGGGAAATCGACCTTGCTCCTCCAGGTGAGCTCTCTGGTAAGCCAGAGTGTGGGCAGGGTCCTTTACGTCTCAGCGGAGGAGTCTGCGCCTCAGATCAAGAATCGAGCCGAGCGCCTGGGCATCTCCTCAGGCGAGCTGTACCTGCTCAGTGAGACCGATGTGGATGCCATTATCGATCACATTCACCAGATGGAGCCCCAACTGGTGGCGATCGATTCGATACAG
>DATEXS010000023.1:0-3755 GCA_035256725.1 Anaerolineae bacterium | reverse complement strand
GCGATAGTCGGCGCGGAGCTTGTCCGTCCCCTTGTGCTTGGGGATGGTGCCCATCAGCTCTTCCAGGCGCGCGATCTTTTCCGCAGTCGATTGGGCTGCGCGAAAGCGCTTGTCCGCCTCGAAGTATTCTGGGGGGAGGTTCGTGGGCATGGCTCGCCAGGAGATTGTATCATAGATGCGTGCCAGGCTGTAGCCCGATCTTGCAGCGCACGCCCCACTACCTTTGCTGCTGCGACACCATTCACATACCACTGTGCCACCCTCGCCAGCTCCCACTTGTCCAACACGCCTCTGCCTCCGTGGCCCCTCGCCTCGGCGCGCCACTCTATTTGCCGAAGAGCATTCGGATTCGCCGCCAATTGGATGTACAATGGGCAGCGGAGCCAGCGCTGCCGCTGGCAGTTGCGTCTTTGCTTGAACCGCGTGGGTACGCATGGAGAAACACAAGCATGAACTCCATCGGTGAAGCACTTCTAGAGACAGTGTCTCGAACCCCTGAGAAGGCATTCCTGGTCTTCAAAGACCAGGAGGCCACCTACGGGGAGTTCCTGGTCACTGTGAACAGGATCGCCAGTGGCCTGCTATCCCTAGGTGTCAAGAAAGGTGACAAGGTCGCTATCCTCTTACCCAATCGCGTGGAGTTCCCCTGTGCCTGGCTCGCAGCAAACACCATCGGCGCCGTGATGGTTCCGGTAAATGCCCGCTTCGTTGATGAGGAGATCAGATACGTCCTGGAGCATTCGGAAGCCAGTGTGCTAGTTACGTCTGACAACCACCTGGAGACTGTCGAGCGGCTGAAGGCTGACCTGCCCCACTTGCACACCTTCATCAACGTTGATGAGCGCGGCACCCCTGGGAGCGTACCTTTCTCGGCTCTCCTCGACAATCCACCCGAGCTGCCGGCAGTGGACATCTCTCCAGACGACGACGCCGTCATCCTGTACACCTCAGGGACCACGGGAACCCCCAAGGGTTGTCTCGCCAGCCACGAGTATTTCCTGGACCTGGGGGAGCTCCAGGGCCAGCTCTTCCAACTCACCAGTGAGGACCGGGTGTTCACCGCGCAGCCGTTCTACTACATGGACCCTCAGTGGAATACGATCATGGTCATGCTGTACAACGCCACCCTGGTAGTTGCCGACAGGTTCAGCACCAGCCAATTCTGGCACCAGGTCCGCGACAATAAGATCACTTGCTTCTACTGCATCGGTTCCATGACCTCCTTCCTCTACAACATGCCTCCTTCCGAACTGGACAAGCAGCACAATCTGAGAATGGTGCAGACCTCGGGCATTCCCCCACGGATTCACCGGGCCTGGGAGGAACGCTTCGGCGTGCCCGTACACGAGATCTACGCCTCCACCGAGACGACGGCTGACATCGCTGTGACCCACGACATGGATCGAAAGGCCGGAACGGCCTGTATTGGCCGCCCGGTCCCCTATCGCGAAGTCAGGATCGTGGACGACGACGATGTTGACGTCCCTCCGGGAGAGGTGGGAGAAATCATCCTCAAGCGTGGCCGAGGAATGATGAAGGAGTACTACAAGGACCCGGAAGCCACCTCGTGGGCCTTCCGCGGCGGCTGGTTTCACTCGGGAGACCTGGGCTATCAGGACGAAGATGGTGATTATCATTTCGTGGGCCGGAAGAAGGATATCATCCGCAGGGGCGGGGAGAACATCTCCGCGGCATCTGTCGAGCAGGTGCTCATCGACCACCCCAAGATTCTGGATGCGGCTGTGATCCCGGTGCCGGACCCCGTGCGCAGCGAGGAAGTGAAGGCCTATATCGTGCCTATGCCGGGCGAGGAACTCACACCAGAAGAAGTAGCCGACTTCTGCAAGCTCCACCTGGCGGGGTTCAAGGTCCCCCGCTACCTGGAGTTCCGAGACAGCCTGCCGAAGACGCCCTCTGAGCGTGTACGGAAGGAGAAGCTCAAAGAGGAGAATGCGGATCTGACCCAAGGCTGCTATGATCGGCTAGCCAAAGAGAAAGAGCAAGGAGGCGCCCTATGATTTTCGACTTCCGCATTATCGGCACTGGGGAGGAGTTCTTCCCGGGGGGTTATGACGCGCTCCCTCCCTTCATGGAGCGTTATAGGCAACTCTACGACTTCCAACGGATGTGCACTCTGCCCTTCGAGGACTTCCTGGCCCAGATGAAACAGGCGGGCGTTTCCAGGGCCGTTTTGCACGCGGAGTACGCCTTCGGGGACGCCGAGGTCCTGAACAGAACCGTGGCCGAGAAGGTGAAGGCTCATCCAGACACACTCATAGGGTTCGCTGGTATCGACCCCCCTTCCTCCAGGGATCCTGTAGGCGACGTGGACCGTTATGTCAAGGAGTGGAATATGAGGGGCCTCAACCTGCAACCGTGGGTCCAGGGTTGGTACGCCAACGACAAGAGGCTCTATCCACTGTACTCATATTGTCAGCAGGCCGGCATCCCGGTGGCCATCCACGCCTCGCTCAACTTCGCCCTGCACCGCAGGATCGACTATAGCCACCCACTCTATCTGGACCAGGTCGCCTGCGATTTCCCAGACCTGACCATCGTGGCCAACCATGGAGGGTGGCCCTGGGTGAACGACATGGTGGCCGTGGCCTGGAAGCGACCCAATATCTACCTGGAGATCGGAGGAGTGTCTCCCAAGTACATTGCCAAGGCCGGCACAGGCTGGGAGCTATTCTTGACTTATGGTAACTCCATGCTCCAGGACCAAATCCTCTTCGCCACAGACTCGCTGATTCCCCACGAGCGGGCGGTGAGCGAGGTCGACCTGCTGCCCTTCAAGGATGAGGTGAAGGAGAAGCTTCTTTACGGAAACGCAGCGCGTCTGCTGGGGCTGTCGGATTCCTAGAACGGACCTCCGCATGCCCATCGTGGGGTCAAACGGTTGCCCGGGGGACGACTTTGGGGGTGCCGCTCTTGTCACTGTGGATGCAGGAGGCGCCCCAAGCCCATCGATTTTGCGGGACGGAGTACCTGCCTTGCCGTGGAGGGCGACCTCGCCAGTGCAAGGCTCAGGGCGGGACCTGCGAGTTGCCTCCGCTCCTGCTGGCACCACGACAACGCATAGCAGGGCCGGCGGCCAGATGAGCGAGGTGGAGTGATGGCTGCAAGTTACGCATCAAGCGGCACATCGCCAGGCTGAGAGAGAAACAGGGCGTGATACTTGAGCATATAGGCCTCACCGTTTCCGATCTGAACAGATCCATCGAATTCTACCAGCACGTGCTGGGCTTCACTGTCCTCAGGAAGACAACTACCAACGCCTACCTACACCTGGACGACCAGTTGCTGGAACTCACGCAGTGCAGAGCGCCAGCCGACGTCTCCCTTCCTGACACCGACGCAGACTGGACCGAACGGATGTACTGCAAGGTGGGCGTCACCCACCTCGGCTTCTGCGTGGACGACTTGGACGAGGCCGTGGAGGCCATGAAGAGACTGGGCTGCGAATTGATCACGCCGCCCTTCGAGTTCGAGCCGCACATTGAGTACGCGGCTGAGCCCAGTCAGGAAAAGCTAAGGAGAGCCACCAGGCCGGTCGGCAAGACTTACTGGAAACTGGCGATGCTCTCCGACCCCGATGGCATTATCCTTGAGCTAGTGGAACGCTAGGCGAGGAAGAGTCGCCGAAGCGCACGAGGCCCTTCTCGGAAAGTGATCCAACCCTTGGAGATGTACCACACGAAGCGCGACCCAGACCGCATCGCGCCGATCCTGTATGGTCTAGGCAATCTCTCTTC
>DATEXS010000022.1:0-4092 GCA_035256725.1 Anaerolineae bacterium | reverse complement strand
AGAACAGCGACTATACGTTTCGTATCGATGACCTACGACAAACCGGGGCTCACGTGAAGTTTCTGTCCCTTGAACCTCTGTTGGGGCCGCTGCCGCACATGGACCTGGGGGACATAGACTGGGTGATCGTGGGGGGAGAATCGGGGCCCAATGCCCGGCCAATGAAGAAGGCATGGGTCATCGATATCAAGGAGCAGTGTGAGTCGGCTGGCATACCGTTCTTCTTCAAGCAGTGGGGTGGAGTTCACAAGAAGCGGAATGGACGTACGCTTCAAGGACGGACCTGGGATCAAATGCCCGCAAGAGCTGGGATGCTTCCATTACCGGCTGCATAGTCTTGCCCAGTGGTCGGTTAGGCATCGGAGGGTCAGAAGAAGTCGCCCTACAGGTTGCAGCGCCTGATGGGCGCCGCTCAGCTCGCAGTCGCTAGGAGGATTCCGTCCAAGACACCCTGGAGGAGGGAACGGTGCACTCCGTATAGACAGGCGCTCTGGTGAGCTCGGGGTCGCACTGGGAAACCTACGAACCCTGAGTCTAAAGGAGAGACGAAATTATGGGTGAACCGACAGCAAAGGGACCAGACTATGGGAATTGGGTGTCTGCCAGACTGCTTTACATCCCTGGTGCAATGAGCATTCTGCTGGCGGGTCTGTCCCTGTTGCTTCCTGTCTTAGCTGTCCTTGCGGTCATCTTCTTCCTGTGCTTTGCCTACTTTGCGTATGCGCGGTATAGATTCTCGCCCAAGGGAGGGAATATCCAGGCCAAGGTTCAAGGTTTGCTGCTCGATCATTTCGAGTGGGATGGTGAAGGGAAAGCACTAGACATCGGATGTGGTAATGGACCACTGACCATTATGGTAGGCAAGAAATACCCCAACGCTCGAGTCACTGGCACAGACAATTGGGGGGGAGCGTGGGAGTATTCGAAAGGCGTTTGTGACACGAATGCAGAAATAGAAGGAGTTAGGGAGAGGGTCGGTTTTCAGAAGGCGAGTGCTGCCTCCTTGCCTTTCGATGATGAGGCCTTCGACGCAGCGATCAGCAATCTGACGTTTCATGAGGTACGGGACGTCAAGGATAAGCGGTTGTTGATCAAGGAAGCCTTGCGAGTGGTTAGGAAGGGAGGCAGTTTTGCATTCCAAGACCTGTTTCTATGGAAGCGAGTGTATGGTGAAGTGGATGATCTGCTTGATATGGTCAGGGGTTGGGGGATCGAGAGTGTGGAACTCATCAAGACATGCGACTCAGAGTTCATACCCAGAGCATTGAGGCTGCCGTTCATGCTGGGAACCATAGGCATTCTGCGCGGAAGAAAATGACGACGTTCGCTGTCTGCTAGTGAGCGGAAAGCCCAAGAGCGGCTAAACAGCGCTTCCAGCCGACCGCTCTTCCGCCACGCTCCGCACCGACGGCTTATGCACGGGCCGTCGGGCGCTACCTACTGAAAATGCGCGTTCTTCCCCCTTGAGCCCCACAAGCCCTTCAAGACGCTGTGCTCCCCATCCTTTGCGTCGATTTTGGGCTTCGCGCCGCCTGGGGACAGCACCCATCACCAGCCGGGCACCGAATACGAACGGTTCTTGTTCCGTGTGTCCAGCACCGCCGTCATGCGTTGCCGAGGGGGTGAGCCGTCAGGTATAATAGGCCATCGCCCCACTGTGCTCTGGTCGGGGCGTGGAGTGCACAAGATGGCGACGGACGTGAGAACCAAGGTGGGCTACCTCAAGACGGTGGAGATCTTCCGGGATCTGAGCGACGAGGAGTTGGAAGCTCTGACAAGCTCGGTCACCAATATCCCCTGCGCGACGGGGAAGATCTTCTACGGCCCTGAAGAGAGCGGGGAGGCCCTGTTCATCATCAAGGAGGGCAAAGTACAACTGTACAGGATCTCTCCCGATGGGAGGAAGCTGGTGACCAGCACCCTTGGCCCGGGGACCATCTTCGGGGGGATGACGCTTATCGGTCAGGGTATGTACCACAGTTTCGCCGAGGCGGTTGAGGAATGCTCCGTCTGGAAGATGGACCGCGGCGACCTGGAACGGCTGCTCCTCGACCGGCCTGAGGTCGCGCTCCGAATCCTTGAGGTGCTGGGGAGGCGTCTCCTGGAGGTCGAGACCCGCCTGGAGGATATCGCCTTCAAGACCGTGGCCGGCAGACTTGCCTCTCTCCTCCTCCGCCTGATGAAGGAACAAGGGACCACGATCCGGGGCTTGACGCATCAGAACCTGGCGGACGACGTGGGCACTCATCGAGAGACGACCACCCAGGCCCTGACCAGATTCAGGTCCGCGGGCCTGGTGGAAACCGGCCGCAAGCGTATAGAGATCCTGGACCCGGAAGGTCTGCAGCGCATCGCCAATGAGTAAGGGCCTGGAAAGATGAAGGGCCAGCTCGTTCGGGGCTGGCCCTTAGTGTGCGCCAGAATCGGCTCAGCTCTCAGCTCTCGCTCACATCCTCAGCGGCAGCGGGCTGGGCCTCGGTGAGCCTTTTGGGCTCCTCCCCTCCTGCCGCAAGAAGAGGCTCAAACTCTGCGGGCATCTGACTCTTTCCGCTGAACACACCGCCCTCGTCGATCAGGAACGACGCGACCTGTATGTCACCCCAAACGAGGCCCGTGGCTAGTATCTCCAGTCTTCCGGAGGCGGTGATGTTCCCTTTGACGGCCCCCGAGATGGAGATGTTGCGCCCCACCAGGTCGGCCACGACCTTGGCCGTTTCTCCCACGATGACGTTGCCCATGGTCTCCAGGGTGCCCTGGAAAACCCCGTCTATGCGCACCCCTCCGTCGCACTTGAGGTCACCAACGAACGTGGCGGTAGGCCCTATAACGTTTTCAATCCTGTCGCTGGCCGGACTGTCTATGACATCAGCCAAGACCTAAACCTCCTTTGTCCCTGCTCTTGCGGACAGCGTATGTCTCGCTCAGGCGTCTATTCCTCACCCAGGCTCAGGTAGATCATGGGATCAACCGGCACGCCTTCTAGCTGGATCTCATAGTGAAGGTGGGGTCCGGTACTCCTCCCTGAATCGCCGGAGAGTGCAATCCGCTGTCCTTCCTCCACCCCATCTCCCGGGTCGACGAAGTACCAGGAGTTGTGTCCATAGACGGTGGAGAATCCCATCTCGTGCTCCAGAACCACGGTCCAACCCAGGCCCGGCCGCCAGCCGGCAAAGACGACCTTGCCTGCCTTGGTGGCGTAGACCGGAGTGCCGTACCAAGCTCCAATGTCCACAGCTTGATGGAACTCCAACCGGCCACCCTCGGGGAGCACCCGATATCCGAAGCCAGAGGTGATTTCTCCCTTGAGCGGCCATCTTTTCGGTGCGGCGGCAATCAGCCGCAACTGCCATTCCAGGCCTTGGGGATCCTGGCGCTTCTCCGGTGCGATCCGCTCCACGCGGGCGTTCAGAGCGGCCAGAAGCAAGCTTAGCTCCTCTGCGCTCTGGGGCAGCAAGGATTCCAGTTCCCCCAGTTCGCTGTCTGCTTCCACCGCCAGAGACATGCTGTAGTCCCCCAGTTCGAAGCCGCCTTGTCCGCCCTGTGCGCCAGAGGAGGTGGGCACGACTGTGGCTGCGACCTCCGCGTCCTGCAAGCCTATTAGTTCGCGAATCTGGTGGGAGAGCTTCTCCACCTCGAGCATCCCCGCCTTGAAACGTTCGACGGACTGGGAGAGGGTGGTCACCTCATCCTGTTGGGCGAGGATGGTGAGCCGCATGTCTTGCTCCCGCGCTTCATGGATGGATTGCCCCTGGTTGAGTTCCGTCAATTGGCCGTGGAGGCTGCGATTGCTGAGCGCAAGGAAGAAGAGGCTCAACACCAGCAACGAGAGTGCTGTCGCCGAGACAGGGATAAGCCAGATGGGTATGCGCAATGCTACAGGGGGACGCTCAGAATGAGGCACGATCATCAGGGTCAGCGATCGTGTCTCTCTCTTGCGTGTCACTGTGGACAGTCTCCTCGAATTCGCTTCTCGTCCTGCTTGAGCGCGGTCGAAGCAATAGCAGGCCCAGGGACTATACTACAGATGGTTGGTGTTTGTCAACGTTGCTTTTCGCATACCCTCCCGGGGGTTCTCAACCTCCGGGAGGGTGG
>DATEXS010000021.1:0-3373 GCA_035256725.1 Anaerolineae bacterium | reverse complement strand
GCTGCTTGACAACCAGCAATCCCTCGGTGCCCGTGACAGTGTACTCCACCTCTGGTTTCCAGCTCTCCTGACTGTAAGTGAACGTCGCTTCCAGCAGGTCTTCTGCGCCTCCATCGATCACCAGCACACCAGCCCCCATCTCCAGCTCCACCCGAGCGGAGTCCGCGGTGCCCAGTGCTACCTGTTGCGACTCGGTGCGCACCGGACCCGATCCCCCGCAACCAGTCACCAGGATCGACACCATCAAACCCAGAAGAACCGCTCCCCCTAAAACTCGATGCCGCACTTCAACCTCCCTTTCCGGCCCCAAAAGCTTCCAGGAATACACCCCTTTCAGTCTTCCCAACGCTGGCCATCGTACCACAGCCTGCGGTACGAGTCCAACGCCTCAGCTCGTCACCCCGCTCGGACCCTTTTACGAGAGAGCGCCAGTTCGGACCTGATGCACGGTGGCTGCCCGCTCGTCTAACTCCCCCCAAGGCACCTCGAGACCCCGAGCCCCACCTGCCCGCCGCCCCACGGTAGGCGATTGCGTCGGCCAGCGCAGCCCTGCTATAATGGCCCGTGATCACCCATGCACGAACTCCCCGTCACGCAAGGAATGCTCTCCATCGCCCTGGAACACGCAGGCAAAGCTCATGCCACCAGAATCACCGCCATCAACCTGGTCATAGGAGAGATGTCGGGCATTGTGGACGACTCGGTGCAGTTCTACTTCGACATCATGAGTAAGGACACGCCTGCCGAGGGCGCTGTACTGCACTTCGAGAGAGTCCCCGCTCAGTTTCGCTGCCATGAGTGCCAGGCTACTTTCTCCCCCGCCAACCGGAAGTGGGTCTGTCCCCAGTGCGGCCAGTGGAAGGTGGAGATCGTCGCCGGCCGGGAGTTCTATGTGGATAGCATCGAGGTGGAGTAGCCGCCTAGTGCCCGCAAAGGAGAACCGTTGGTGAGAATCCCCATCGTAGAGAACATCCTCAGCGCCAACGAGCGTTTGGCAGCGGAAAACGAACGAACCCTGGAGCAGAGTGGTGTCTTGGCCGTGAACATCATGTCCTCGCCAGGCGCCGGCAAGACGAGCCTCATCGTGCAGACCATCAAGGCTCTGGCCAGCCGGGCGCGAATCGGCGTTATCGAGGGTGACGTCGCCTCCCGGGTTGATGCCGACACCATCGAGGCGTTGGGGATCCCGGTCGTACAGATCAACACCGGCGGCACCTGCCACCTGGACGCTAACATGATCAAGAGCTCCCTGGACCAGTTGCCTCTGGACCAAGTGGACTTACTGTTCATTGAGAACGTGGGCAACCTGATCTGCCCCACCGATTTCGCCCTGGGTGAAGCGCTCAGGGTGATGATCTCCAGCATCCCCGAAGGCGACGACAAACCGTACAAGTACCCGGCCATGTTCGCCGTGGTGGATGCCATCGTCATCAACAAGATCGACCTCCTGCCTTACGTGGACTTCGACCTTGAGGGCTTTCGCAGGCTGGTAGTGGGCCTCAACTCGGATGTGCAGGTCTTCGAGGTCTCCTGCAAGACCCACGAGGGCATAGATGCCTGGGCCGACTGGCTATTGAGCAAGGCTACCGCGGAGAGCGCGGGGAAGCGGAAGTAAGAGGTCACCCGATTCGCCCACACTTCAAGAGCGACGGTGGAAGCTCAGCGCACTGTCCCCTCGCACAGGATGCACCCAATCGAGGAGGAGAGGATGACAGCTAAGAAACGAGAGATCGTCCGCACCACCACCTGGTCCGCAGGGCCAGGCTGCCACGGCGGGTGCGGAGTACTGGCCCACATCGAGGACGGCAAGCTGGTCAAGATCGAGGGCGATCCAGACCACCCCTGGAATCAGGGGCGCCTCTGCGCCAGGTGCCTGGCCATGACCCAGTACACCTATCACCCCGACCGTTTGACCAAGCCGCTCAAGCGGGTGGGAGAACGCGGCGAGGGTAAGTGGGAGGAGATCTCCTGGGAGGAAGCCTTCGACCTCATCGAGGAGAGGATGGGCAGGATCCGCGACCAGTATGGCCCGGAAAGCATGATCTTCGCCATGGGCACCGGCCGCGACATCCCGCCCTGGATCTGTCTGCTGGCCTACGCCTACGGCAGCCCCAACGTGATGTTCGCCCTCAGCGGCATCGCCTGCTATAGCCCTCGTATTGCAGCGGTGGAGACGGTCCAGGGTGACTACTGCATCCTGGACGCCTCGCAGTGGTTCGAGAAGAGATATGACGATCCCAGATACCAAGTCCCGGAGTGCATCATCGTCTGGGGCTACAACATCCCGGCCACCTGCCCCGACAACGTATTCGGCCACTGGATCATCGACCTGATGAAGCGGGGCACCAAGATCATCAACATCGACCCCAGGCTGTCCTGGTTCGCCTCCCGGGCCAAGAAGTGGCTTCAACTCCGGCCGGGCACCGACGGCGCCCTGGCCATGGGCTTGATGAAGGTGATCCTGGACGAGGGACTGTATGACCACGAGTGGGTGGAGAAATGGACCAACGCCCCCTTCCTCATCAGGAAGGACACGGGCAAGCTGCTCCGCGCCAGCGACCTGATCCAGGGCGAGTCGGAAGCGAACTTCGTGGCCTGGGACTCGGCCAAGCAGGAACCCGTGGTCTGGGATTCGACCCACGTGGAGTACAAGCCGGTCGGGGCCATACCCGCTTTTGTCGGCACCTACGAGGTCACCCTCGCCGATCGCCGGGAGGTCTCCTGCCGGACGGTGTGGGACGTCTTCCGTGAGGAGGTCAACCAGTACCCATTGGACCGCGTCTCCGAGATCACCTGGGTCCCTCAACAGGACATCGCGGAGGCGGCTCGGATGTACGCCAGCAGCAAACCCGCCGCCATCCATTGGGGCGTCCCCATCGATATGACCCCCGCCATCACTCCCACCACCCAGGCCATGGCCAACCTGTGGTGCCTGACCGGCAATCTGGACGTGCCGGGCGGCAACGTCATCTCTCGCCACGCTTTCGACGTGGTAGCCTACGCTCTCCCGGGAGGCAAGGCCATCATCAAGCTCGACGACGCCGAGGCCGCCAGCAGGAGGATCGGCGCGGAGCGCTATGGCCCGCTGGCCAACTTCATCTGGCGGGCCCAGACCGACCTGGTGCTCGATCAGATCTTCACCGAGGACCCCTACCCTATCAAGGGCATGTGGATCCAGAGCTGCAACCCACTGGCCGGCATAGGCCTGGACCCCAGAAGGTGGCTGGAGGCGCTGGAGAGGCTGGACTTCATCGCAGCGGTGGACCTGTTCATGACCCCCACCACCCAGATCGCGGATGTGGTCCTCCCCGCGGCCACCTTCCTGGAGAAGGACAGCGTCCGCAGTTGGTGGGTGCCTCTGCAAACGGTCAAC
>DATEXS010000020.1:0-8516 GCA_035256725.1 Anaerolineae bacterium | reverse complement strand
AGTGGGGGCGGACACCTGGGCGCGGAGTTAAAGTACGCCGGGTATGACTACCTCGTGGTCTTGGGCGCTGCATCGCAGCCCGTATACCTGTGGATTGACGACGACCAGGTTTCGATACGCGACGCCGGTCACCTGTGGGGCAAGGCGATTCGTGAGACGGACAGGCTTATCAAAGCTGAGGCAGGAGATCAGGATATCGAGACGGCGGTGATCGGGCAGGCCGGGGAAAGACAGGTCCTATTCTCCAACATCATGATTTCCGTCTACAATTCCGCTTCCCGAGGGGGCGTCGGCGCCGTGATGGGGTCTAAACGCCTGAAGGCAATTGCCGTGCGTGGGCGCGGGGGGCTAACGGTTGCCCATCCCGAGAGCTACTACCAATTGACAGTCCAATTGCGCCAAGCGCTAGCCGAGGATCCCTCCGCGCAAGGACTCTACCGGTGGGGCACTGTGGGTGGTGTCACCAAGGAACAGGAGGAGGGCGCACTTACTTCGTGCAACTTCAGTCGGATGGGCCTGGATGGCGCAGAGCGGATTGGTGGGCAGTACTTGGAAGAGGCGGGCTATCTGACAGGCCGGGAGTCTTGCTTTGCCTGCTCCACAGCCTGCCATCGCTTTGTGCGGAGCTTCTCATCAACGTACGGTGATGTGGAAGGCGTCGGCCCTGAACTGGAGACCGCCATGGCCTTGGGTGCGAACTGTACCATCGCAGACACCGAGGTGCTGATCAAAGCCAACCAACTGTGCAATGACTATGGGATGGATACGATCAGCACCGGACATGTGATCTCTTGGGCGATGGAGTGTTACGAACGGGGGCTTCTGAATCAGGAGCGCTCTGACGGACTCGAACTGCGGTACGGGAACGGCGCCGCCCAATTGGAGCTAATCCGCAGGATCGCACTCCGCGAGGGCCCCTTAGGAGATCTGCTGGCCTATGGCACAAAACAGGCAGCCGAGGAGGTCGGGGGCGACTCCTGGAAGTGGGCCATGCAGGTCAAGGGCCTGGAGCAAGCTGTGACGGACACCCGAGTGGCCAAGGGGTATGCGCTCTCCTTTGCCGTCAACCCTCGCGGGCCGGATCATCTCATGACCGAGGTCATCGCAGAACTGGGTTACTCGGAGCAGGCCCGCGAAATTGTAGAGAAGATCACGGGGAGCAAAGAGTACGCCGACCCCAGCAAGACCGAGAAACGCGCGGAGATCGTCCGCTGGCACGAGGACTGCTATGCAGCGACCGATGCTTTGGGTTTCTGCGCTTTTACCTCCACGAGTGCGTACGCCATAACGCCCGCCAACATGGCCGAGCTGATGAGTTACGCTTTGGGTTTCGACATGAGTGAAGAGCAACTGATGCTGGCTGGTCGGCGGATAGTCACGTTGGAGCGCTGTTTCAACGTCAGGGAGGGGGCGCGACGTAAGGACGACGTGCTGCCCTGGCGAGCGATGCACGAGCCTGTACCCTCGGGACCCAAGAAGGGTATGATTACCGACCAGGCAAGCCTAGACAGGATGCTTGACGAGTACTACAGCTTGCACGGGTGGGATCTGGAGACTGCCGTTCCCAAACGGGAAACCCTTAAGGCGCTGGGCTTGGCCGAGTTGTGCAGCGACATGCTGCAGGAGTGAGTTCTTTGTCCCGCGCATCACTCTGAAGCTCTTAGGTTTCAGATTGCTCGGACGCATGTGGGAGGAGCCGGGGGGAATGACGCGGGCGCGACTGAGCGTGCTTTGTGGGAGGAGGCAGGGAATCTCGCAGGGAAGCGGGGGTGGAGAGGCGGCAATTGGCTGGGTCGAAAACTGGTACAGTCGCTTCAGGGGTGTGAGTACTGGGGATTTGTCACAACGTTGGAAGTGGATGTAAGAAGAGGAGGGCTCACTACGCGGTGTAGAAAGGGGGCTACGGAGAACAGATAGTTGGCAGGGATGGAGTCGATCAGGGAAAAGATAGTCAAATCCAAGGGTAGGTGAAGGAGGAAGTCATGAGACTCTGGCATATGTACCTCGTAAGTGTATTGCTCATTGTGTCCGTGTTGTTGGGGGTGACTAGCTGCTCCACGCCGGCAACGGGACCTGCCCCCACGACTGCTCCGCCAGTCGGGGAGAAACCCGTCATCACCCTGGCTATGCCTGTTGATGTGGACCACATCGAGTATATGGAGATGCGGAGCGAAGGCGCTTACGAAGTCACGGCCAATCTCTACGCGGGGCCTATCGACCAGAAACTGGTACTTCAGGAGAACGGCGTCTTGGAGGGAACAGGCGAGTTTGTCCCCAACCTGGCGGAGATGTCCGTTTCCGAGGATGGCCTCCTGGTCACTCTCAAGCTGCGAGAGGACGCCAAGTTTGCCAACGGCGATGCCATAACTGCCGAAGACGTCAAGTATAGCTTCGAGCGATCATGGGCCATGCCCTGGACCGCCGGCAACTTTCCGTTTATGAATATCAGCGGACCAGAGTCCATGGTCGTGATTGACGAGCACACAGTGGAGATTCACGTCGATAGACCTTCGTCGCTGCTGCCCTGGTTGCTGTCCTGGCAGGACGGAGTGACCCTTGACAAGAGTGACCTGGACTCACATGCCACCGAGGAAGACCCTTGGGCCGTGGAATACGCCCACAGCAACATCAACGCCAGTGGCCCCTACCAGATCGAGAGTTGGGAACCAGGGGTGGAGCTTCGATTTACCCCGAACCCATACTACTTCCGTGGCCCTGAGTTCTATCAGAACTCTGGCGTTGTGGTCAGGGTAGTACCCTCAGCCGAGGACAGGGAGTTGCTGTTGAGGAAGGGAGATGTCGATGTCGCTTGGCAGTTGCCACTCAGAGACATAGCCTCCCTGGAAGAGGATCCAAACATCACGGTTCACAGTGTTCCCAGCCGCGAGGTGGTGTACCTTTTCCTCAACCTGGAGATGCCTCCTTTTGACAACGAGCTCGTGCGACAAGCCATCGCCTATGCTGTGCCGTATGATGACATCATCGAACAGGTCATGTACGGCCATGCCCAAAAGATGGGCAGCATCTTCTCCACCAAGATGCCGTACTACACCGACGAGTATTGGGTGTACGACACCGACCCCGCACGGGCTCGTGAGTTGCTGGCGGAAGCCGGGTACCCGGACGGCTTCAGCGCGGAGCTTGCCGTGCGTCTGTCTGTCGCTCGCGATGTAGACGCTGCGGTTTGGATCCAGAACGCGCTTCGCGACGTGGGCATCGATCTAACGGTCAACCAGATGGGGGATGCTCAATTCTACGATCTCCTCTACACCAAACAACTGGGCATGGGCATCCAAAGTTGGCTCTCTTGGGCAGACGATGGCTTCTGGACGGTGAAGTGGTTGCTGGAGTGCGACGAGTTCCTGAACACCGGCAACTACTGCAACACCGAAGTTGACCAATTGATTGATCAGGCCATCTCGCTCTGGGATTCGCCAGAAAGGGAGCAAGTGGCCCGCCGGACCCAGGAGATTCTTGTGGAAGAGCTACCGGTGATCCCCCTCTACCAACCGGATTGGCTGATCTGTGCCCGGAGCGATGTATACGGCCTCACCCATGTCGGCGATGAGGAGCCGCGGTGGGCCTACCTGGGCAAGGAAGCTCAGTAGGAGCTCCAAGGAGCAGTGGGGAGAGAAAGCGGGCAGCCTTGATCAGGTGGGCCACGATTTCGCTCCGAGAGAAGAACAATTCCTATCGACCAGCAAGCTAGAAGCTAGCGAGAGTGGACTCTAGCCCCTTGTCGCTGTGCAGCGGCCACCTTTGGGTAGAGGCTCCGGCACCCACAGCGACAAGGGGCCTGTTGCATATCACGTCTGCTGCTGATCATGTCCATCTGGCAAGCCGGCAGGAGGGCGCTTGGCGACGAGAGATAAGGAACGGAGTCCAGCCGGACACTATGGCAGTTGCAGGGACGACGGGACCTTGCCAAGTCGTGTCGATTGTCCAACGTAGATCCCTGAGAGGCAGTGAAACAAGCATGTTACTGGAACTGGTCTGATCCGATGTCTGGATTGGCGAGCTACGTGGTCCGAAGGGTGGGGATCGGCATATTGGCCCTCGCCGGAGCTGTGTGCGTCGTGTTCCTCATGACTCATATCCTTCCAGGGAATCCTGCTGCCGTGAGGTTGGGGGCCACGGCCAGAGAGGAAACGTTGCGGAGGGTTGAGCACGAAATGGGCTTGGACAAGCCCCTGATACTTCAATTCGCCGACTACTTGGGCAAGCTATCCCGAGGGGATTTGGGGCATAGCTGGATCACCAGGCAGCCGGTGCTGGATGATCTGGCGAGGCGGCTGCCGGCCACAGCGGAGCTCGTGCTGCTCGCCGGGATCCTTGCCACCATCGTGGGGGTCAGCGTGGGCCTCCTAGCAGCGGCATTTCACAATTCGTGGCTGGATGTACTCATTCGCACATGGGCGACTGTGGGCGCTTCCATGCCTGTGTTCTGGTTCGCTATCCTGGTCATATACGTGTTCTACTACAGGCTGGGCTGGGTAGCGTCGCCGATGGGTCGGCTCGATGTGTCGGTGACCGCGGTCAGCCGGGTTACGGGCTTCCTGGTGGCGGACAGCCTACTAACCCGCAATTGGGATGCCTTGGGAAACAGCTTGGCCCACCTTGTCCTACCGGTCTTGACTCTGGCCTTCATGATCAGCGCTCCCATCGTCAAGATGGTTCGAGGTAAGGTGCTTGACGTGCTCAAATCGGATTTCGTGCGGACGGTACGAAGCGTAGGGGTTACCCAGCAGGAGATCCTGTTCCGCGATGCTCTGAGGAATGCCTTGGTTCCGGTGGTTACCATTGTCGGGATCATGTTCGGGTATACCATGGCCAGCAACGTAGTGGTGGAGATGATCTTTGCCTGGCCTGGCATAGGCTACTACGCATGGCAGGCCTTACTCAATAAGGATCTGGAGGCTATTCAGGGGTTCGTCCTTGCCATCGCGGCGATGTACATCACTCTGAACTTGGTCATCGATATTCTCTATACGATCATCGATCCTCGTGTCCGTCTGACCTAGGTGCCACCTTCGTCTGGAAGCAGCGGCAGCAGCGGTTTTCGAGGCCAGACGGCTCACATTCTTGGTAAGGATACGATCACGGATTGCTAGCATGGAAGCTGTTGGCGAAGTAGAAGGCTTGTTGTCTCGCGCCCCTGAATCCCGGTTGTCTCGCTCGGTACTTCTCTTACGTAGGCATCCTCAGCTGGGCGCAGGTCTAGCGATCCTAGTGGCATTGGTTACTACGTTGGCCTTGGCCCAGGTGTTGGTTCCCTATGACCCCCTTCGGGGCGACTCGAGCACTGTGCTTGAACCGCCGTCGCAGGCTCACCCTCTAGGGACTGACAGCTTCGGAAGGGACATATTGTCGAGGATCGCGCAGGGTGCCTGGTTGGACCTGCCCATCGCCTTCACAACGGTCGCCATCGCCATCACGTTGGGTTTGTTGATCGGCGCCCTGGCTGGCTACACAGGTGGGCTGGTGGACATGGTGGTAATGCGCGCCACGGACATCCTCATGGCGTTCCCGTCGTTCATTCTGGCCATGGTGATGGTGGCCGTTCTCGGCAACTCCGTCCCAACCGTAGTAATTGCTATTGCCGTCTCCTTTGTGCCAGATTTCATTCGGCTCGCGCGGGGAGAGGTACTCTCCGAGCGCGAGCTGGAGTACGTAGATGCTGCCCGGTGCGCCGGTAATTCGGAATGGCGCATTATGTATATACAGTTGTTGCCGAATTGCCTGACACCTGTGCTTGTACATGGTACGTTGTGCTTGGCGTGGGCGATCCTAGATGTCGCGGGTCTGGCGTTTCTCGGAATTGGCATAACGCCTCCCACGCCGGAATGGGGGGTGCTGGTTAGTGAAGGAGTCAGGCATACCATCTCAGGCGATTGGTGGGTGTCGCTCTTTCCTGGGGCCACAATTCTTCTCGCTGCGCTCGGTTTCAACCTGGTGGGGGATTCCCTAAGGGACATCACGGCCAGGGAGGAGCGTGGACAGTGAGGAATTCTGCCACGCTGCTGGAAGTTGTGGACGTTGATGTCAGCTTCAAGACAGTGTTGGGCCCGCTGAGGGTATTAGACAAAGTCAGTCTGAAGGTCGAGCAGGGAGAAATCGTCGGACTGGTGGGGGAGAGCGGCTCTGGCAAGAGTCTCACGGGCCTCACCATTATGCGACTCCTCCCCCCCCAGGCCGTAACAGATGCGGGAATCATCCGCTTCAGAGGCGTAGACCTGCTTGGTCTCAGTGAGCGGGAGATGCGTCGAATCCGCGGTAGCGGCGTAGCCATGATTTTCCAGGGTATAAGGACTGGCCTCAACCCCCTGATGAGGATCGGCGACCAAGTTGCTCGGGTTTATCGAGTACAACAAGGACTATCATCCAAAGACGCCTATGAGAAGGGTATAGAGAGCCTCCAGCAGGTAGCGATACCCCGTGCTGAGGCGTGGGCGAGGGCTTACCCGCATCAGCTAAGCGGGGGGATGTGCCAAAGAGTTCTCATCGCCATGGTGCTTGCGTGTAAGCCAGATCTTCTGATAGCCGATGAGCCGACGACCGGGTTGGACGTTACAATTCAGGCTCAGATACTGGAACTCATCAAGGAGATCCGCCTCAAGATTGGCGCATCAATAGTTCTCATAACCCACGACCTGGGGATTGTGGCTGAGACGTGCGAGCGCGTTGTGGTGATATACGCAGGGCAGGTCATGGAGACAGGAACTGTATCGTCGTTGTTTGCCGAGCCGCTCCATCCATACACGCAGAGCCTGCTTGGCTCGGTGCTCCGCGTGGACAGGGCGGTGGCACTCACGGACGGTCCTGGCACTATTACTGAAGAGGTCAGTTTTCGCACTGGGGGATGCCGCTTTGCCGCGCGCTGTCCAGTTGCACTGCCCCAATGTTGGCACGAGAGGCCCTTGTGGAGGGAACTGGAACCAGGTCACGGCGTGGCCTGTCACAGACAGGTGTAGTTGCAAGGGAGCAGATGGAGCCTTTGTTGCGCATAGAGAAGCTCACCAAGGTCTTTCGCCAGGGACGACACGTCCTGCGAGCGGTGGATGATTTGAGTTTTGAGATCAACCCTGGCGAGACGGTGGGCCTGGTGGGTGAAAGCTCATGCGGCAAGACAACGACCGCGCGGTGCATAATGGGGCTGGACAAGCCAACGTCGGGCCGAATTTGGTTTGACGGCTTGGACCTCACAGCGCTGAGCAGGAGGGACATGCGCCGCCAGCGCAGATGGCTGCAAATGGTTTTCCAGGACCCGGACGCGTCCCTGAACCCTAGGTTCACGGTGCGCCGCATCGTGACAGACCCTCTTCGGCTCGTTACGATGGAAGGCCGTGGCGACCATGAGCGGCGCTTGCAGGCCACCATGGAGCGAGTTGGTATCCCCCCGGCCTTTCTGAGCAGATACCCGCACCAATTGAGCGGAGGACAGAAGCAGCGGGTTGGGATCGCCAGGGCAATTATCATCAATCCGAAGTTTGTGGCCTTGGACGAGCCAACGTCATCTTTGGATATGTCCATCCGCATTCATGTCCTCAGCCTGCTCAAGCAACTACAGGAGGAATTGGGGATTACCTACCTACTCATCTCCCATGATTTGAGCTCGGTGCGTAGCCTGTCTGAGCGGGTACTTGTGATGTACCTGGGCCGGCTCGTGGAGGCAGGGCCGGTAGAGGCTGTCTTCGACCGACCCTATCATCCCTACACGAGGGCGTTGATGTCAGCCATACCAGTCCCAGAGCCTGGCCTCAATCGCAAGAGAATCGTCTTGCCAGGCGAACCCCCCGACCCCTTCAATGTGCCACCGGGCTGCGCGTTTTGCGAGCGATGCGCGGAGGCCGCAGCTTACTGCCACAGGGAACCAGTACAGCTGCGCGAGGTACAGCCAGGCCATCTCGTAGCATGCCATCTGGGTTCAGAATGACCGGTCGTGTTGTCAAGTGGGTGGCGGGTGCTCTCGAGCGACACATGATGTCGCCTCTGCAGGCGACCAGGCGAAGGAGCCATTCTCATGCCTCTGTCCGCGCAGCTCGACGCCGCATCAACTGGCCTCATCCCGCACACGGCGACCAGGATCGTCCTGGACGGGCAGACGGATGCGGCCGCATAAGGCCCGGCGCAGTTGCACACCTTCGACATCGGCACCTCCTTTGTCACTGCAGGCCTCGAACTTCAGCTTGAGGCATTGTGCCAGGAGTCGCTCCGCAACGCCACCGGGTGGGCCGTCGAGCTGACGCTGCCTAGTGCTGGCTCGGGGCTTTGTGCTAGGGAGCGCGTCCGCTCACCAGCGCGAGGGATACATCAACTACGAACTCCAGAGACTGTCCCGTCTTCTCCGCCTGGAGCAAGTCCGCCTCGATACGCTCTAGCCCAGCCATATAGGGCTTCTTTGTCAATAGGGCGAGCTGTGACGTGCCGCCTTTTCGCAGTGAAGGTCTTGACGGCGCCGGTCGTACGAGGTAGCGACCTGATCGTAGTCCACGCGACCGCGGGCCATTTCCCAGACC
>DATEXS010000019.1:0-2217 GCA_035256725.1 Anaerolineae bacterium | reverse complement strand
TGAACAGCTTGTTCACCTGAGAGGCGAATACCATGGAGTTGCTCATCACCTCTCTCGCTGGGCCGTCCACCACGACCTGCCCCTCACCCAGGATCACCACTCTGTCCGCACACCGAGCGACCAACTCGACGTCGTGCGTGGACATAATCACCGCTTTCCCGGCCGCCCGCTTCTGAGAGAGGAAGTCCGAGAGGGACTGCTTCTGGTAGTAGTCGAGACCACGCGTGGGCTCATCCAGCAGGATGACGTCGGGGTCAGCAACCAGGATGGCGGCGAGGGCGGCACGCTGGCGCTCTCCACCGCTCAGGTCCCGGGGGTAGGATTCGATAAAGGGCGAGAGGTGGAGGCTTTCCAGCACATCCTGATATCCAGTGGTGGGTAGCTTGTGGCTCCGCAGTGTGAAGTCCAGTTCCGCTCTGAGCGTATCGGCAAAGAGTAGGGAGCCTGGGTCTTGGGGCACGTAACCCACCCTCCGCGCGATAGTCTGTACCTCCTGACATTTGGTGCTTTCTCCCCAGAGGTCCACGTGACCACGGTCAGGGCGGAGGAGACCGACTAGGTGCTTGAGGAGTGTCGTCTTGCCCGAACCATTGCGGCCCATAAGAGCCACCAGTTCACCAGGGCCCACGGAAAGATTGATCCCCTTCAGGGCTTCATGGCCGTTGTACGAGAACCATACGTCCCGGACCTCTATGACCGAGTCGTGGCCAGGTCGTCTCCGCCTCTGGTCCCCATTGCGCACATCTGACACTGTGGTGGGCAGGTTGAGGGATTTCGCGAATCTACGGCCCTCCTTGATCGTCAGCGGAAGAGGCTCCCATTGGAGCTCCCGTGCCAGCCTAACCAGAGGTGGCATAAGGTCCACCTGTGCCAGCACATCCCGAGGCGATCCCAGAAGGGGGTCCTGGCCAGGCCCTGGCAGATACAGCACCCGATCGGCATATTGCACGACTCGCTCCAGTCTGTGTTCTGACAGAACGATGGTCAGACCCAGGTCCGTATTCAATTTCTGGAGGGTGGTCAGCACTTCCTCGGCAGCCTGAGGATCGAGTTGCGACGTTGGCTCATCGAGCACTAGGATCTTGGGCTGGAGAGTCAGCACCGCACCGATGGCCACCCGCTGCTTCTCTCCGCCGGAGAGGGTGCTGATCTTTCGATGGCGCAGGTGCGCGATACTGATCTGGTCCAGAGCCTCCTCGATGCGCTTGCGCATCAGAGCAGGTTCCAGGTTGTGGTTCTCCATGGCAAAGGCCAGCTCGTCTTCCACCGAGTCCACCACGAACTGGCTCTCGGGATCCTGAAGGACGAAGCCCACTGCGCTGGACATCCCCCGTGGCCCCCGAGCTAACGGATCGCGACCAGCGACGCGGATTGATCCCCTGAAGCGGCCTCCGTAGAAATGCGGCACCAGGCCGTTCAGGCATCGCAGCAGAGTCGACTTACCTGAGCCAGATGCGCCGATGACCAACAGAAACTCGCCCTCGCTAATGTTTAGGGAGAGGTCTCTGAGCACGGGGGCCTCGGTCTCAGGGTAGGAGTAGGTGACGTCTCGTAGCTCAATCACTGGCAGATCGCCTCATCTGCGGCGCGGTCAGGACAGGAGTGACGACAGCCAGTAGAGCCGCGCCGATAAGGGGGTTGAAATCCGGCCAAGAAAGGCGGGGATACGGATAGAAGAATAGTGTGTCCGTGTCCAGAAGCCAGAAAAGGGCAATCACCAGAATCGAGACGACGCTGACTGCGCTGACCAGGGTATCGCGAGACCGCCAGAGCTCGTGGCGATAACGGCTCCGCTTCGCTCCTCGGCCCATGGCTGTGACCGTGCCCGCTAGCAGCATGAGGCTAGCTGAGCCAAGCAGGGCGCTCGCCCAGGGGCTATCAGACCAGTAGCCGTACGCGAAAGCCGCGACGAGGAGACCGAACAAAGAACAGGCTATGAGCAGCCGGTACACCAATTGCCGTGCTCTACTGCGGTCTCCGCCAACGTTGCCGAAGCCGCGGGCCTCCATGGATTCGGCCAACTGAACTGCGCGCTCCAGCCCAGTGGTCAGGAGGGGAACGAAGAGGGGCAGCAGGTCCCTGATGCCTCGGAAACGGTGGCCACGAATGGCCTGCGCCTCGCGGATGTCTCGGAGGCTGGACACCATTTGCGGAACAAAGGCGATGGCTATGGAGGCGATCATTCCCGTCTGATATAGGAAGCTGGGTACGAAGCGC
>DATEXS010000018.1:0-4630 GCA_035256725.1 Anaerolineae bacterium | reverse complement strand
GCCGTCCTGACTTATCCCACTGTGCTGAGGCTGGGAACCCACATTCCGGGTTCTGGGGATGCGCCGCGTATGGTCTGGGACCTGTGGGCTTTTGCCCGTGCCGCCACCGACCCCCAGGTCCCCATGAGCACCACCGATCTGATCCTCTATCCCCTGCCCGACGTGCACACCCTGTGGGAGGCAACGCCGTGCTTATTCCTTGCCGTGCCCCTGGTATTCCTTCTGGGGCCGGTTGTGGCCTACAATCTCGTCTTTCTCCTCTCTTTCGTTCTCTCCGGTTCGCTCACTTTCCTCCTGGCAAGGCATCTCTCGGTCGGCAGGCTGGCCTCGTTTGTGTCCGGCGCCATTTTCACTTTCTCTGCTTATCACTACGCACATGCCCTGGGTCACATGCACCTGTTCTCCATACAGTGGTTGCCGCTCTGTGTGCTGGCTCTGCTGCGACTATGGGACAGGCCCAGCCTCCATCGAGCCGTACATCTGGCGGTGGCGATGATGCTGGTGGTCGTGAACTCGCCCTATTATGCGCTGTACTTCTTGGCTCCGGTCCTGGTATGTTTCTTCGGGTACCACGTGTGCAGGACCAGAACCAGACTCTTCGAGCGGCGGTTCTTGGCTGGTCTCGTTTTGGCCTTGGGAGTGACAGCAGGGAGCGCACTCCTGGCCTATCCTCGCCTGTTCTTCCCCGAGAAAGCGACAACCGAGGCCCTCCGGCGCGATGCCGGTGACACGGAGAGGTATTCTGCTGACCTGGTGGCCTACCTGGTGCCCTCGCCGACCCACCCGGTATTCGGGCCGCTGGTCGCCCCAATCTACTCCAGCTTCACGGCTCCAGGCAACGCCACGGAGATGACGGTGTATCTGGGCTGGGGGGCCCTGTTGCTAGCCGTCTGGGGTGTCAGAGCGAGGGGAAAGGCTGCCGTGGCCTTCTGGGTACTGCTGGCAGTGGTGGGTTTCATCCTGTCTCTAGGCCCTGTTCTCCACGTTTATGGCAGCAGTGTGATCCCTCTGCCCTACGCCCTCTTGACGAGGCTCCCTGTCTTCGGGGCGCTGCGTGCTCCCAGTCGGGCCAGTGTTACTCTGCTCCTCTCTGTGGCAGTACTGGCCGGCTATGGTCTGAGTGATCTGCTCGACAGGATGAAGAACCGCCCCAAGGCCAGGATGGCTGTGGGAAGCGCGGTTCTGCTGTTTGTGTCCTTCGAGTCCCTGTACTCGTTTCCGTACCAGTCGTCTTCGGTATCGGTGCCGGCATTCTATGAGCAAACGGTCACCGGCTCTCAGTGTCAGACCCTCTTCGAACTCCCCACCGGGCCAGGACACGATACCAGCACATACTGGTACATGCTCTATCAGACCTATCACGGTCGGAGACTGGCACATGGCTACCTGGCCCGGCAGCCGGAGTCTGAGATCCTGTTCCCTTACTGGGTCCTGCACGGCAGGTTCCTATCGCCGCCGCTGGGGGGCAGCTCCAGCGACACCTGGCCTGCGTTCGAGGCCTCGTTTGGCGACCTTCTGGCCTTCAACCAGATCACATGCGTCGTGGTGCAGCAACAGGCAGGGCCCTTTGCCGTGCCCTACTCCGATGAGGAGTATCGGGAGGTGAAGGCGTCTCTGGCTCGTTCGCTGGGTGAAGCGACCTACGAAGACGATGGTTTGACGGCGTACCAGGTCTCCCCTGTCACACCAAAGGCTCTGGCCTCGTTCTCCGGGAAGCTGGAGCTGGTCGCTCATAAGATGGTCGAAGCGACGGCGTGCCCGGACGGCACCAGCAGTTGCACCTTCCTGGTGACGTTCTGGCGGGCCACCGTCGCGCTGCCTGAGAGGTACAGCATCCAAGTTCAGCTTATCCGTCACAACCGGAGCAGAGTACTGGCAGCGACCTCACACAGCCTGGGTTATCAGTTCACCCTGGGGGAGGAAGTGGCCTGCTACAATACCTCCTGGTGGGCACCGGGGGTGGTCATCACTGACTACACTCTCTTGCCTTCAACCGACTCCGGGGGTCTACCACTGTCTGGGCCCATCGACATCAAGATCCGCGTGACTGAACCGAAGACCCGGGCGATGCTGCCTGCACAGTCTGATCACTACGCGGTCGATGCGCAGGGCCGTCTCCTCATCGAGAGCTACCGCCCTTGAGCGGCGGGGGGAGGATGCTGCTAGGCGCTTGGGGCCATCGCGGCTTGGGAGCTGAAGGCGGGAGCGGGGGCAGCGTGCGAGGCGGGACGGCCGCTACGACAGGACGGCGCTGGGAGCCGGACCAAGGTCGGAAGAAACATAGCATGGGCATAACGGTCGGCGCGGGGCGCAAGCCTATCTCTGGCGGTCGCGAGTTGATCCTGGTCTCAGCCGTTTACCTGCTCCTCACCGCCATCTTGACCTACCCCACGATGGCGAGGCTGAGGACCCACGTCCCCGGTTCAGGGGATGCGCCGACGATGGTGTGGGACCTCTGGGGCCTCACCAGAGCGATCATCGACCCTAAGGTCCCTTTGAGCACCACCGATTTGATCTTCTATCCCCTTCCCGACGTGGCGTCCCAATGGACAAGCCCTGGTAACGTCCTGGTCTCTCTGCCGCTGGCAATTGCCATCGGGCCTGTGCCTACCTACAACGTGGTCTTCCTTTCCTCATTTGTGCTCGCCGGGTTGTTTGGATACCTCCTGGTGCGGCATCTCTCCAGGGACAAGCTGGCATCCTTTGCGGCCGGGAGTCTCTTCTCGTTCTCTGCCTTTCACTATGCGCGTGGACTGGGCCACTGGAATCTGTTCTCCGTACAGTGGTTGCCCCTGTGCGCCCTCTGTCTATTGCGGCTTCGTGCTAGGCCCGATCTCCCCCGAGCTCTGCAGTTCGTCGTTGCCACGTCACTGGTTGTATTGACCTTCCCTTACTTTGGGGCCTACTTCCTGCTCCCGCTCCTGGCGTGCTTCTTCCTGTGCTGCCTGTGGAGAGACCGATCAGCGGTTCGTAGCCCACGCTTCCTGAGCGCTGTGGCGCTGGCCCTGGGCGTGGCGGCTGGGGGCACGTTGCTCTTCTACGGCGACGTTGTTTTCCCCCAGGAGGAGATGGCCGCTGCCATCAGCACCTCTGCCAAGGACACGGAGAGGTACTCAGCGGATCTTCTGGCTTTCGTGTTGCCGTCCGCGAGTCACCCCCTGTTCGGCAGCGTGGTGGCCCCCATCTATGACAACTTCAGCGCCCGGGGTAACCCGGCAGAGATGACGGTGTTCCTGGGATGGACGGCGCTCATTCTCGCCGCATGGGGGCTGAGGAGTGGAAGACGCGTTGACGTGTCGATGTGGGCCATGCTGGCCCTTTTCGGCCTGGTCTTGTCTTTGGGACCCGTCTTGCGCGTGAACGGCCAGGCGCTTTTTCCGCTTCCCTATGTGCTGCTGATGAAGCTTCCGCTTTTCGGGGCGTTACGCGCACCGAGTCGGGCGAGTATCACCGTGATGCTGGGCGTGTCGGTTCTGGCCGGCTATGGTCTTAGCGACGTGCTCGGCCGACTTGCCCGGCGACCGGTTGCCACGGCAATCACGGGCACCGCCGTAGTCCTGGTGGCGTGCTTCGAGTCACTGTTCTGCTTTCCGTACCAGACTTCCTCCACCGCGGTCCCACCATTCTACGAGGAGGAATTGCCCACTAGCTCCCAGCACGGCGCGCTCTTTCAGCTTCCATCTGGCCCCGGGCATTCCGAGAGCACGGGCTGGTATATGTTCTACCAGATCCGCCACCACAACAAGCTGGCCATTGGCTACCAGTCACGTGAGCCTCTGGATGTGGTTTTGTTCCCTCACTGGGTACTGCGAGGAAGGTTCCTGTCACCCCCGGTATTGCTATCTCAGAGTGACAACTGGCCTGCCTTCGAGGCGTCCTTTGCTGACCTCCTGGCCTACAACGACGTGCGATACGTCGTTGTCCAGCGACAGGCAGGGCCCTTTGCCGAGTCCTATTCGCAGAAGGAATATGAGGAGGTGAAGGCGTTTCTGGATCGTTCGCTGGGCAAACCCCTCTACGAAGACGAGGGGCTGGTGGCGCACGAGGTCTCACCTCGTATAGCGCAGGTTCGCGGCTCTTTCGGAGGGAAGCTGGAGCTTGTCGGTCATAAGATGGTCGAAGCGACTGTGTGCCCAGACGGCACCAGCAGTTGCACCTTCCTGGTAACGTTCTGGCGGGCCACCGCCTCGCTGCCTGACAGGTACAGCGTCCAGCTTCAGCTCGTCCGGCACAACCGGAGCAGAGTGCTGGCAGACACCTCTCACAACCTCGGTTATCAGTTCACCTTGGGGGAAGAAGTAGCCTGCTACAACACCTCCTGGTGGGCGCCAGGCGTGGTCATCTCTGATTACACCCTGTTGCCTTCCACCGACTCTGGGGATCTGCCACTGTCTGGGCCCATCGACATCAAGATTAGGGTCACTGACCCAAGCACCCGAGTGACGCTCAATGCCCAGTCTGACGACTACGTGATCGATGAGCAAGGCCGTCTCCTCATCGAGAGCTACCGCCCTTGACTGTCGCGGGTCAGGTTCTCCCAGCGCCGCTGGGCGTCGTGGGGCCAGCGAGCCACTTCTGGCGGGCTCACCTGGGCTTCAGCCCTGCTCCTGCCAGCCTGATTACCTTGCGG
>DATEXS010000017.1:0-7392 GCA_035256725.1 Anaerolineae bacterium | reverse complement strand
TGGCTCGCATACCTGATGGTAGCTCGCTCGATCTGTTGGTGACCCAGTTATCGGCCTCTACTGTGCCTGAAGGCGGGGACTTCACGTTGGCCAACACCAAGCGTCCCCACGCGGATGGTGTGGCTACCCAGGTCTTTGGAGTCAATCGAGGGCTGTTCTGGAGCCTGCCCACCAGGCACGTGGATGTTGATGAGACGCAGGTCGACGTCCGTTACAGCTACTTCATGCTCCATGGGGCTTCGTGGGACACAACTGTGTGGTGGGGAGAGGAGGACGCGTATCCAGACGCCTTCACCGTCGCGGAAGCCAGTTCTCAGGGTATCGTCCTCAGCGGTGCATGTTATGGTAGCTACACGTTCAGCCGGACTCCTGAGAACTCCATCACATTGTCCTTTCTGCGCAGTGGCGCTCGCGCCTTCGTGGGATCTACCGGGATTACCTACTCTCCCCTCTGGCAACCGGGACCAAATCCCACGGGTCCCATGCGATTCGACGCTGCTTTCCATCAGGCCTTGTTGAGTGCTCTAACCAGGGGGCAGGCGCCCCTCGCGGCCTTCATGGAGGCCAAGCAGAAGATGGAGGATGTGTGCAGAACGGGGGATTCCACCGCGGCAGAGCTCAAGATGCTCCATGAGTTCATCTATTTCGGCAAACCCTGACCGGTGTTCCATGGTGGAGAGCCTGGAGGTCCTGACTACAGTGCGAAGGGGCACGGAGACCACGCAGCGACCGCGCGGCGCCGGGGCAGGTGGTAGCACATGAGCGTTATGCTAGTCTTCTGTCCAAACGGAAAGCCGTGAGGCCCGGGAAACCAGGTGGCGCAGTCTGCACAGTCACTGGCAGCCAGTAGGCACGCCTGGGGGCGGTAGACACCTTGCGAGAGGAGAGCGAGGATGGATTTCAAAGAGGCGGAGAGCAAGTACTACGAGCTGAAAGGTCGGCTGAGCGCTGGAGCGCTGACGTCTGAGCAGTTCCGCGCTGAGGTTGCCGAGCTTCGGGTGCAGGACAGCGAGGGGCGGTATTGGACGGTTGATGCCCGGAGCGGTGGCTGGCTGTTCTATGATGGCACCATGTGGGTGCCGTCGCAACCACCCGGCGTAGTCGCTCCTGTGCCTCCGCTTGCTCCCGCGGCGGCCGGGCGCCGAAAGGGAGGTTCGAGCCCTGTGCTTCTCATCGGGGCTCTGGCAGTGGCCGCAGTACTGTGTCTGGTGGCAATGGGCGGTGCTGGGCTGATCCTCACGCGATCCGGCGGGGGTACCGGCGGCGTGGAGGAACCCGCTGCCATCAGCCAGCAAGAGGCCGAAAGGATTGCTGACGATCTCATCGCCGAGCAATTCCCGGGTCTGGAGGATGCGGAGAAGACTGTTGGCAGCTTCGAGAACCAGGCGGGCACGCAGTTTTGGACCGTCACCTACCGCAAGGATGCGGAGATGGAGTTTGAAGGCGCGACATACGAGATCCCCAACATCGTCATCGTGTCAGTGGAAAAAGAGACGGGTGAAGCCATCGCCGCCATATCGGGGTAGCAGCCGTCTGCTACTTGGAGACAGTACTGGTGTCTGATCGTGTTTGCAGGGAGGGAGGTGCATGATGAGCTCGTCCAACGTATTCTGCTCGAGCTGCGGGGCCCGCAATGAGTCTGACGCGCTATACTGCAGCAGTTGCGGGGCACGCTTGGCTGCTCCTGCTCCACCGCCGCCGGTAAGGGCAACGCCTCCGCCTCTGCCTTCGGCGGTTTTCATACCACCAGCAGTACCGCCGAGAAAGAGCAACCCTTTGCCGTGGTTGGTCGCAGTCGGGGCAATCATCATATTGCTCGTGCTTGTGTTGGCGGAAGCGGTCATCATTATGCTTCCGCAAGGGACGGCTACGCAGGCAGGGGCCACACTGTCCGTCTCGCAGGGCCAGGCCCTGCTCCAGAGAGGTGGGCGGGGCGCATGGATAGAGGTGGTCGAGAACATCGCTGTGGAGGCTGGTGACCGCATAAAGACCTCCGATGCGTCGCATGCTGTGCTGAGGTTCATGGAGGGTACCACCACAGAACTCCGAGAGTTGACCGAGTTGACCATTGACGAATTGCAGGTGGTGCGCGGTCAACGCGTGGTGATCAGGATTGAGCTGGATGCGGGCGAGGTATGGAACCGTGTCGCCGAGTTGCCGGCTGACTCCATGCACGAGGTCACGACGATGGCGGCCAAGGTGATCTGTCGCGGCAGCGAATACGGCGTGGCGGTCAACGAGATGGGGACCACCTGGGTTAGAGGTCAGGAAGGGCGCGTGGAGGTCACTGCGGGTGGCACAACGGTACCGCTGGCTCCGGGTGACACTCTCATGGTCGAGGTTGGCTCATCGCCGGTGAGCTATGGGGCTGTGGCGATGGTCCCGACAGCCCCTGTGCAGGAGCCCACGAGCGAGGTGACGGCCTCCATCGAGGGCCCCGACATGCCTACATTTCTGAATCAACCTCTGCCGACGGGCACTCCGACCAACACCCCTCCGCCGACTTCCACTCCCCGGCCTACGCAGGCGCCTCCTTTACCGACCGCTACGAGTCGGCCGCAGCCAACTGCCACCGTTCGAAGCGTAGACTGTCCGACGATCACCATTCGGGAGCCGTCGGTTGCCCCAGCTCAAGGGCCGTTTGGGATCGAGTTTGATAGACAGCCTGGAAAACCAGCCGGGTATGAATGGGCTGTCGAGTTCAGACAGCCCAACGGTCCCTGGAATCGAGCTGAGCCAGTTCCCGCCAATGTTGACAAGAGGGGCCAGTTCTGGATGGCCGAACTCCGGGCACCGGGAGAGGGGGAGTGGCACTGGCGAATATGCCTGGTGGCGAGCGACGATCTAAGGGGGCCGTCGTACTGTTGTTCCGAGCGCAAGGTCATAACCCACCAAGTTCAAGACCACGGCGGCGACCCCTGCGATACCACCTGATAAGCCGGTCATTAGAGCCGTGTGCTCTAAAGTCTCAGCAGTAGCGACACAAGCAGGTCCACTGGCGGTGCAGCTGACTACTAGGCAGGCAAGGTGGGCCTGCTTTCTTCTTCTGCTTCTGGGCTTTGGCGTCCGCGTCTACGGCCTCACCTATCACAGCCTCTGGCTCGACGAGACGGTGAGCGTCTATCTGGCCAGCTTTCCGTTCTCGGAGATCTTCCGCCAGGGTATGTCCTTACAGGAACCCAATCCGCCCCTTTACCATCTTGCCTTGGCTGCCTGGATGCGGGTCTTCGGTTCCGGTGAGGCAGCCGTGCGACTGTTGTCGGTCTTTGCCGGAACACTGTCCATCCCCGCGGTGTACCTGTTGGCAAGGCGTCTGTTCTCGCTGCGGGTGGCCTTGATAGCGACCTTGCTGGCCGCCGTGAACCCCTTTCTGGTGTGGTATTCTCAGGAGACCAGGATGTACGCGCTGGTCGCGACGCTCGCCGCCTGGGCTCTTTACTGTTTCCTGCGCGGCCTAGAGACGGACGGTTGGCCCTGGTGGGTGGCATACACATTCTTGACGGTGGCCAGCCTCTACACTCATCTCTATGCCGTCTTCCTTCTGCCGGCCGAGTTCCTCTTTCTGCTCATCTGTGCTAGGCAGCGCGTCACCGGTCTGTGGCGAGGAGTCCTGGCCTGGAGTGCGAGCTTGCTCTGCTTCTCGCCCTGGTTGTGGACCGCCTGGAAGCTGAGCGGAACGACTCCCTCATGGCGTCCATCCCTGGGTCTGGGCGGCATGCTGATCGCCTGCCTCCAAGCGTTTACCCTGAGAGACGTTCCCCTGACGGGTGCGACGAAGGCCGGGATTCTGGCTGTATTGGGATCTGTCGCCCTCGCGGGGCTGTTTCTGCCTGGGAGTCTCGCGGCATCATCAAGACGACCTCGTTGGAGCCTGGAAGAATGGCGCCCCAATCTGTTCATGGCTTTGACCATCGTGGTGCCCTTTCTGTCGGCGTACGTTCTGTCATTTCGATTGCAGATCTTCACCGTGTACTACCTGATCATCATCGTGGCGCCTTTTCTTCTCGCCTTGGCTGCCGGCGTGGCACGGATTGCTGCTGTCCGCCGCGGAGGGGGTCTTATCCTGATCGTCTTCGTGACGCTCGCACTGCTGAGTGGTCTGAGCCATAATTGGGGTCTGGAGTCGCGAAAAGAGGAGTGGCGAGCTGCCGCGCGGTACGTGTCCGAGCACGCGGGACCGGAAGATGCTGTGCTTTGTCATGCGGACTACACCTGGATACCTTTCTCCTACTACTACCACGGCGGGTTGCCGCTGTTCGCGCCCTTCGGTGGAGTGGTGGGAGAGCGGGCCGATGTGGGCCGTAGGCTGGAGGGGCTCAGCAACTATGACACCGTCTGGTTGGTGCAATCGCACATTGACGGGGTGGACCCCAATAGGCAGGTGGAAGGCTGGCTTGCTAGCAGATTCCCAATTGTCACCGAACAATACCCGCCGGGGGTGGAGGTCAAGGGCTACGCGGCTACCTACAGGTTAGAGGAGCTGCCCTTCACGGCTGAGTCGGTGGGTGCCGTATTCGACGATCGGGTGCGCCTGGTGGGCTACGAGATAGACAACGGGGTGTACTCGGCGACGGACAACACCTTCCATCCGCCTAGCGGCTGGATACACGTCACGCTGTACTGGGAGGCCGTGGGCGACCTCTCCGAGGACTATGTGGCGGTGGTGCGTATGACCGACGGGGCCGGGCAGGTGTGGGGGGGCTCGTTGGAGCGCCCCACGAGTGGAATGCGCTTCTATCCTCCGAGCGCCTGGCAGCCGGGCGAGATCGTGCGGGATGACCACGACGTGAATCTGAATCCCAGAACTCCGCCTGGTACCTATAGGCTCACTGTAAGCCTATCTAGACCCTCTGGGGGGGAGCTCCCCGCGCTCGTTGATGGTCAGCAGGTGCCGTCCGTGGGCTTGCGGGAAATCCAGGTGGCGCGATCTTGACATAAGCGCGCGCAGCCGCCATTTGACGACGGCAGATGCCGTGAAAGGGCTTTGCAGGAGAAACGGATGTCGGTCCTACGCTCCAACGGTCTGGACATACACTACGACCTTCACGGGGATGGTGATCCCCTTCTTGTGGTGCACGGGTTTGGTGGTACTGGCCCCAGTGACTGGAGACACCAGATCCCTGTGTTTTCGCAGAGTTACCTGGTCATTGCGCCCGACCTAAGGGGACATGGTCGCACAGACCACCCAGAGGCGGTCTCGGGACCGGAGTTCTTCAGCGCAGCGACAGATGACATGGTACGCTTGATCTCGTCTCTTGATCGTGGCCCCGCCCATGTCTGTGGGTACAGCATGGGATCCTCCATCGCAACGTGGGCGTACTTCCAGGCCCCCTCGTTGGTGAGGTCCCTTATCTTGGTGTCCGGCGCCGCGAGGGTGAATAGGGAGATCGCCCCGGGGTTGTTCGAGCTATGGGAGAGGATGAGCCAGCCAGACCTCATGGACCCGAATTGGGCTAAGACACTGGCCCGTCTCCACGGCGAAGATAAGTGGCGCACTCTGCTGAGGAACTACGGCTCCGCTGTTATCGCCAGGATCGAGGCGGACCAGGAAATTGCCTATACTCGCGCGGGAGAGATCACCTGCCCCACGCTGATTGTCCAGGGCAGCGACGACGAGCTTAGCCCGAAGTTGCTCTCTGAGGAGCTGCACGCTTTGATCCCCGATTCGGAGCTGGTCCTGTTGGGGAGCGAGCACTGGGTTCCTGGCCTCCAGCCGGAAACATTCAATGCAGCCGTGTTGGATTTCCTCCAGCGGCGCTTTCGGCAAGAATGCGTCGCGTGAGGCGGAGGAAGGTGTCAGATGGTGGCTGAACGAAGGAAGCTACTCATAGCGACCAGGAACAAGGGGAAGGTGAGGGAGTACGAAGAACTAGTGGCCAGTCTGGCGGTGCGCATCACGTATCTCAGTGCGGAGGGTATCGATTTTGAAGTATCCGAGACCGGCAGCACCTTCGCCGACAACGCAATGCAGAAAGCCCAAAGATACGCGCGCGCTAGTGGGCTGCTCACCCTGGCCGATGACTCAGGATTGGAGGTGGATGCCCTGGGAGGCGAGCCCGGCGTGTTCTCAGCACGGTACGCCGGTCCCGGGGCATCGGACGAGCAGAGGTACCGCTTGCTGCTGGAGAGGATGAAGGGCGTGCTCTGGGAAGATCGGAGCGCCCGCTTCCGTTGCGTGATCGCAGTGGCCAAGCCAGACGGCGAGACCTATACAGCCGAGGGCGTGTGCGAGGGCGTCATCGCCCTGGCTCCCGAGGGAGAACATGGATTCGGCTACGACCCCGTCTTCTACCTGCCCGAGCATGGGCAGACCATGGCTCAGCTGGCGCCGGAGGTCAAGAACCGCATCAGCCACCGGGCCAGGGCAGCACGAGGGATCAAACCTATTTTGGCGAGGGTTCTCAGGAGGGATCATGTATCAGGTGCGAGTTAAGAGACACTTCGACGCGGCTCACGCCCTGCGGGGCTATGAGGGGAAGTGCGAAGCCCTTCATGGTCACCGCTACGAGGTGGTGGTTTGTCTGGAAGCGGAGGAGCTGGACGATACGGGGCTGGCCTATGACTTCACCGTTCTCAAACGAGCGCTGGATTCTGTTGTGGAGCGACTGGATCACACCTATCTGAATGAACTGGCCCCCTTCGACAAGGTGAATCCGAGCTCGGAGAACCTGGCTCGCTTCGTCTTTGACGAGTTGGGGCCGGTGATCGAGGGGGCGCGTCTGAGTTCCGTGGAGGTCTGGGAATCCCCGGACGCCTGGGTTACGTATTTGCCATGACCCGCTGGTACCCTTCTCTTTGACGTCGCGGTCTGGTATAATAGGGTTGACGCTGCAGCTAAGACCTGAGGGCAGGGATCTCTCGGCCTCAGCCCGAGCTTGGTAGGACATGCCATGAGCAGAGGAACAGCTTTGAGGGGCACAGTCGTTATCCTGTCATTGCTGGGTCTGCTGGGGCTCTTCTGCGCCACCGCATCTGCGGCCCCCCAGGCCACGGACCCGGTTATCCACGTCGTTCGCTGGGGCGAGAGTCTGTATATCATAGCCCGCCAGTACGGCACAACACCCGCGGCCATCGCCAGCGTGAACAACCTCGCCAACCCCAACTTCGTGTACGCCGGGCAGAGGTTGGTTATCCCCACTGGCGCTTCCGCACCCTCTGCGGGGAGCACGGGCATCCATGTCGTGAGTCGAGGCGATACTCTTCGCAGCATCGCTGCGCGGTACGGCACTTCGGTGAGCTATCTTGCCAGTATCAACGGGTTGCCCAACCCCGACTTCATCTGGGTAGGGCAGGCCCTCAAGGTGCCGTCAACCTCGTCGCCCACCGCCGCGCCACAGGATCAAGGCTCGACCGTCGTGCACATCGTTCAAAGGGGAGAGTTCCTGGCCCGCA
>DATEXS010000016.1:0-2910 GCA_035256725.1 Anaerolineae bacterium | reverse complement strand
TGCCGTCCCGGGCGAGACAGAGGACGTCTACGAAACCCTATTCGCGGCTGTTGAGATCCAGGAAGCAGAGGGCATCCCGGTAATATTATCATTTGAAAGAATGACCTCCCTTCGGTAACAGTATCATTTGACTGGACAGGGCCCTGGGTTTGTCTCACTGGAAATACGGCGACTGTGGTAGAGTTGGGTGTGCGCGGTACAGCTACACGCACAGTCGCGATGATGACTTGGACACAGCTTGAGTTGGCATGGGAGCTAGGTAGGGTCAAGGTGCCGGTCATCGCGTAGCCGATGGGGAAGCATCGGGCGACGGTTCACGGCTGGCTAAAGGGCACGAGGCAGGGGGGTTGCGGGAGTATGTTCGGGAGTATAAGAACGCGAAGAAAAGGCTACGTCGACAAAAGGTGGACCCGACATCGACGGCCCTCTGGGCTAGCCTTCATGCTCCCTGGCTATGGTCCCCGAGCGCGATGATGTTAAGCACCCTTTTCGGGGCCTCCGTTACGTGTTCCGTGACTCTCGATCTGGCCAGTTCCGGGTCCCTGCTTTCCAGGGCCTCAACGATTTGGAAGTGCTCCTTGATGGAGAGATCAGCACCCCCCGTTGCCTTGTAGGCGCGGAACTGGAAGCGTGCCAGAGAGCTACGAAGTTGGCGACTGAAGCCTGTGAAGTATCGATTGCCCACGGCCTCGATGATCAGGTTGTGGAATTGGCCGTCCAGTATGGTCAGACGGTAGAAGTCTCGCTCCTTGTTGCACTCCTCCTGTTCAGCCACGGTCCGTCTCAACTGCTTCAGTTGGCGGTCGTCTATTCGCGCCGCCACCACGTCTACCAGCTGAGTCCCCAACCAGACCTGCGCTTCCACCAGCTGTTGATAGTCAACAACACTCAGTTGCGGGATAAGGATGCCTCGTCGTGGAGGCACATCGACCAGATAGTGATGGCTCAGCTCATCCAGAGCCCTTCGCAGAGGGGTCCTAGTGCAGTGCAGCACCTTCGACAGGTACGCTTCGCTGACCATGGATCCGGGCGTCAGTTCCTCGGTAATAATCAGCCTGCGTAGGCGCTCGGCGATCAAGTCGGAAGCTCGTTTCCCCATGGCATTCACCGCCTTCTTGGCTTCGCGTCGCTACTCATCGCGCAGTAGCGGCCATCCGACATGCGGACGCTCGACCTCGCGTGCGATACGATGTGCGCTGAAGTCGACCTATTGCCGTTACCTGCTTCCGGTTACACTCGACAGCTGAGAAAGTACAGAAGATGTGGGATGCTCAGTTACTCTGGCCAAGACACCAAGATAAGTGTGCCTGGATATACCAGAACTGCACGGCACAGTATACCATGGGCCTTATGCACTGTCAACCTAACCAGGAGAGTTGTCTCGGCAAATACCGACAGGATCCAACGACAGCCGATCAGCAGCTAGATCTGACGAGGCATCTCCTTCGTCTGGGAGAAAGCTGACCCGGCAGCCGGGCGGTCACAGCTCAAGGGAGTAGCAAAACCCGACCTGGAGCGCTTTGTCTCAGGCCAGGGCGGCGATCGCTGCGTCCTCTTCGCAGTCCAGGATCGCTACGGCCTACGGGGCACTCCCTGGCTTATGATCGGAGGCTGGATCGCCTCGGCGATTCTCTTCGTGCGCCTGAGGGATGTTTCAACGCTCTCCCCGGCAACTCACCATCGGGGTTCGCCCCGCGAGGGGTTTGGGGCCTTGAAGCCCCTCATGCTCCCGCCCCTCGCGCTGATGGGCATCACCGGTCCTGCCACGCGTGCAGCCCTCATGGTCCTGGTGCAGGAGAACTGCCCGGACAACCGGGCCATGGCCAACGGGATGTTCCTGGCCATCAGCTTCGTCCTGGAGTCCGGCGCATCCGTGGTGATGGGGGCTTTGGGTGACGCCTTCGGTCTGGAGAGGGCCTTCTTGGTCAGCGCGGTTATCCTGCTGCTCGGATCGCCTGTGGTTCGGCTCCTACCCGGAAGAGCCCCCAGTCGACCTGAACCGTCAGGCTAGGCACGAACAGTATCATGAACAGCAGGACACGGGTGAGGATGGGATGAGCGGGCGCGCGCCCCGCCCGCCCTTTATAGCCAGCGCTTTCTGCGGAAAAACCCGAGCATAACCAGACCAATCATCAACATCACCAGCCAGACGGCGGGGTATGCCCACCGCCACGTCAGTTCAGGCAGGTAGCGAAAGTTCATCCCGTACACGCCGGCGATGAAGGTGAGGGGAGCGAAGATCGAGGCGAAGATGGTGAGCACCTTCATCACTTCGTTCATTCTGTTGCTGATGGCTGAGAGATAGATGTCCAGCATGCCGGAGAGCATGTCTCGCACGGTTTCCACCGCGTCCATCACCTGGATGGTGTGGTCATAGACATCCCTCAGATAGACCCGTGTAGAATCCTGGATCAGCGGAGAGCCGCCTCTCTCCAGGGCACCGATGACCTCCCTCAGAGGCCACACCGACTTGCGCATGTAGATCATTGCTCTCTTTAGATCATGCAATTGCTGGAGGGCGTCCCTGCCCGGGTTGGTCACTAGCTCTCCCTCTAGATCCTCCACCTTCTCCCCCAGACTCTCCAGCACTCCGAAGTACCTGTCCACCACGCCGTCGATAATGGCGTAGGCGAGGTGGTCAGAACCCTCTCTTCTGATGGTACCCTTGTCTTCCCTGATTCTCACCCGAATAGGATCCAGCACGTCCCCCCCAGGATATTCCTGTAGCGAAACCACGTAGTTCGCTCCTACCAGCACGCTCATCTGCTCCGGGGTCATCTCGCCTCGCGCGTCGTCCCAGTCCAGCATCTTCAGGACCACATACAAGTAGTCGCCCAGATCTTCCACTTTGGGACGCTGCTCGGGGTTCAGAATATCCTCCTGGACCAGAGGATGTAAACCCAGCCGCTC
>DATEXS010000015.1:0-2896 GCA_035256725.1 Anaerolineae bacterium | reverse complement strand
CAAAGGCATAGTAACCCATGTGGTCAGTGATGGCGCTGATGGACATGCGGTCGATCTGGCTGTTGTCGCGATCGCGCAGCACCACCAGGTAGTCGGACTTGCCCGGCTCACCTTCGTCGCGTACGCCGTTCTTATTCTCGTCAATGAACACGAAACCCTCGACCTTGGTGAACCAGCCAGTCAGGAAGGGCGTGCCCATGTCGTACAATTGGCCACCTGAGACCGTCACCTGAATCCAGTCCAGGATGTAGTGCAGGTTGTAGTCCCACCAGGTGAACAGGTAGTTCCCGTCAGGCACCCCCGTGATCTCGTAACTGCCATCTGAGTTGGCGGGGCCGACATAGATGGCCGTGTCGGCGTTCTGCAAATCCGATAGGGCCACCCAGCCATCGCTGATCGGCCCGGTGACCTTGCTCCCCTGGAAGCCGCTCCAGATATTGCCGAAGTAGGGCAGAGCCCCCTGCTGAGGAAGATAGACCGAGGCTGCCACCAGGGTTCCACTCACACCGCCGGAGGCGCTTCCCATCGCGTCGTTTGCGGGGCAGCGGTCCGAAGCATTTCCTAGTTCGCACGGTTGAACAAAGCCGAACACTGTCCAGGGGAAGGGTTCGCCGGCCACCACGAACTCGTTATCCAGGCCGGTACCGCCTTCCTGCAACCAGGTGTCCCAGCTCCACGACCCCTCCAAGGTGGTGGTCTCCAACCAAAACTCCCCCGGAGGCGGGTTAACCAGCACATCGTAGCGTAGTGGCCCCAGGTTGGGGATTACCATGTCCCCGTTGGCGTCACTGATCAGGCAACCCTCCAAGATGACGTCGGGAAGTGGTTCCTGAGTGACGGGGTCGTACCGGGTGCAGAGGGGGTTGCCGAAGACGTCCGCCGAGATCTGGCCAACGGTGTCGTTGATCACGGCTGCAAACCCAGCTAGACCTTGCTCCGCCGGGGCGTCGAACTGCCCGTTCACCGACGAGATATCCTCGAAGACCTTGATGCGCATGGTTGCGGCGGGCAACGGGTCGGGCTGTAGCTCGACCACGAGCGCAAACGGCCCCTGGGCGTCTTGTACTGCGAAGTGCAGGCCGCCGACCTTGTAATCCTGGGCCAGCACAGAGATGAGATACTTGCCCGAGGGTAAGTCGATGCCGCCGCCCGCAAAGTCAGCCTGGTCGCCCTGGGCGAAGATAGGAGCCGAGCCAGGTACAGCGCGGATGGACGGCCAATCACAAGTGTCAGGGTACCCCGGCGTGTAGGGCGAACAACCTGGCTCCCGAGGCTGCGTGGGGTCACCGGTGTTGTCCACGTTGATCAGGTATTTGTACACGGTGATCGGGTCGCCCTGGAGAACTGGCCCACCGGGATGGTCTGGCTCCGTGCGGGCGCTGATCACATTGAGGCTCAACGTGTTGGCCTGGGCCAGTGCGGGTACAGCGCTCGTCCCAGCGGCCGGCACCACAAGTGCTAACAGCAGAGTCAGGCGAAGAAGAACCGAGCAGACCAATCTCCTTGACGTCATCCTAACCTCCTCGATAGAGTCAGATTCATGACCAATCAGCAGCATACACGCTGAGAGAGAGCCCCTGGATGCGCTCCGGGGCCGTACGGCCACTCTCAGCCCACCACGGTCCACTTTGTGACACGGCACAAGCCCTCTGAGGCTAGTCGCAGTGTTAAAAACATGCCCAAAGTTGAAGGCGACACGCCGATATGCTCGTTAGCATCAGTCTAGCAAAGAAATCCGTTGTTGGACGCCGGATTTGGTCGCAGTTAAGTTGGCGTTTGGTTAGTCAAAGTTGGTGGTCGGTTGGACAGGTTGGAGTTTGGTTGGCGAAACGATCTCTATCTCCCGCCAGGCCCACTCCCGGAGCGATTCGAGTCTCTGCGCAGCCGGCCTAGGTCAGTCAGATAGAGTCCCGCGTTTGCCACCGGCAGGGGCGCGAAGACAGGAATCTTGGAAGCCGGGCCGCTTCGCTTGTCATGTTTGCACACGGCACGGGCAAGATACGGTGACGAGGGCACGTGCCTGCCAGAGAGGACAGCACTTCCTCACTCGAGCTCGATTTCATCGGGTGACAGCGGCACCTTCGTGTCGAATCCCCTGGGGGCATCAGCGGCTCAGCATTCACGGGCTGTCCCTTTGCGGGATGGCCCTCATCTGGGGGGCAGACGTCACCCTCCCGGAGGTTCGGAACCTCCGGGAGGGTCGTTGTTGTTCTTCGTACGGCGCGACCAATGGCAGGAATTCCCGGAGTACCCGGCTTAGTCACCCCCAAGCAGTTCGTGGGCCTTGGACAACCACTCCGGGATCTCGATCTGCTGCGGGCACTTATCCAGGCACTCCCCACACTCCACGCACAGGTGTGCTCGCTCCTTCTCGTCGAGCCACATGTACGATGCCCTGGCGCCCTGCTCGTCGCCGTAGATTTTGGCGTCGTTATAGATCTCGAAGACCCGAGGGATGTTGACGCCGCTCGGACAGGGCAGACAGTACCGGCAATGGGTGCAGGGGATGCGGGCCAGCTCTCTGTACTTCTCGCGTACCCTGTCGAAACGCTCAAGTTCCGCGGCGGAGAGAATCCCGGGGCCGGATTGACTCGCGCTGGCGATGTTCTGCTCCACCTGCTCCATGGTGCTCATCCCGCTAAGCACCACGGAGACCTCCGGGTGGTTCCAGACCCACTGGAGCGCCCAGTGAGCAGGGGTGCGCTCGCGCGGGGCCCCGTCCCAGATCTCCTGAACCACAGGTGGGACGTTCCTGGCGAGCAGCCCACCGCGGAGGGGTTCCATGATCACCACGGCCAGCCCTTTGCTCGCTGCGTACTCCAGTCCCTCTGTTCCTGCCTGATGTTCGATGTCCATGAAGTTGTACTGGATCTGGCAGAAGAGCCATAGATCGGAG
>DATEXS010000014.1:0-5349 GCA_035256725.1 Anaerolineae bacterium | reverse complement strand
TGGATGGCAATGGCCGCCTGGTTGGCGAAGAGGGTGGCCAGTTCTACATCCGTCTCATGAAAGGCGTGCTCCGCCGGACGATCAATGGTAAGGACCCCCAGCAGTTGCTCACCTCGCAAGAGGGGAACCCCGATGACGGTTCCCACAGGCTGGTCGGCCCATTGAGCGGAACGGAACTCCCAGGTGGAGTAGTCCTCCACGATGAGCGGCTTGTTACTCTGCGCCACCCGCCCCACGACCCCCTCTCCCAGGGCGTGCCTCATTCCAATCAAGGTCTCGTCATAGCCGCAGACGGCGTTCAACTCCAAATCTTGGGTTTGAGGTCTGAAGAGGTCAATGCCACCGGCTTGCGCCTGGAGCAACTGCACGGCGACGCGCACGATGGTGGGGAGCACTTCGGCCAGGTCGGTCTTGGAGACGACCTCCAGGGAGACCTCTTGCAGGGATGCCAGTTGGCGGATGGTGCGCTCCCGGTCGGCGAAGAGGCGGGCGTTCTCAATAGCGATGGCGGCGTGGTTGGCCAGAAGGCTAGCCAAGCGCAGGTCGCCATCATCAAAGGCGCGATCCAGGTTGGCATCATCCACCCAGATAGCACCGAGGAGAGTTCCTCCGTGCTTGACGGGCACGGACAGCACGTTGTTGGCGGGTTCATCTTCAAAGACTAAGGATCTGCCCTCCCAGGAGCTATAGTCGTTGACCAGCAGCGGTTCTCCGGTCTGCGCTACCGTGCCACAGGCGCCCTCACCCAGCCGCAATCTGATTCCTCGGTAATCCTTCTTTTGTCCTCGACTGGCTATCAGTTCCAGGTATTGGCGATGTTCGTCGAGAAGATAGGCACCGCCCGCGCGTCCATTGAGGAGTTCGATGGCGCGTGCTACGATGATGTCCAGCAGTTTTGGCAGCTCCAATTCTCCAGCTATCTCGGTGGAGATCTCGTAAAGGGCTTGTAGTTCCTCTGCCGTGTGCCTGGTCTCCTCAAACAACCTGGAGTTCTCGATGGCCACTGCTGCCTGGTGGGCGAAAAGGGTGAGGAGGTTCTGGTCTCCTTCGGTGAAACTTGGGCTTTGGTGGCCTCTCTCCACCACGACGACGCCGAGAAACTGGTCGCCATAGCTGATGGGCACACCCATCACATGGGCAAACCCGTATCCAGCGTAGGTCTCCGAGCGGCCCGCCCACGACTCGTAGTCATCCACGATCAGCGGCTGTTTCGTTTGCAGTATCGTGCCGGAGAGTCCCTGCCCAGCTTTCACCACCACACCGTGAACCTGATTGGGCATCTGGTGCGAGGCGGCGCTGATCAGATCTTGGGTCTCCGGGCGGTAGAGATATATGTCCCCGGACTCGCCCTCCAACAACTGTACGGCTCGCGCAATGATCGCCATCAGCAGACTGGGCAGCTCCAGGCGACTGACCACGTCGAGCGATGTCTCGTGCAGGGCCAGAAGTTCCTGCGATCTCCGTTCTTGCTCCTGAAAGAGGCGCGCGTTTTCGAGGCCGATGGCGGCCTGGTTCGCAAACAGAGTGGCAAGCTGCACATCGTCGTCGTCGAAGGGAAGAGGCTCTCGGCGATCGATGGTGAGGACGCCCAGGAGCCGTTCCCCCCGGAGTAGCGGAACGCCCAGCGCTGAGCCGATCTCGTCCTCGTCTATCTGTGGAACTCTGCTGGGCCAGTTGACGTAGTCGTCTACCGCAAGCGGCTGTCTGGTCTGACAGACCATGCCCGCCACGCCCTCCCCGGGGGCCAGATGTATGCCGGAATAGTCTCTTTGGTAGCCATGACTGATCTTCATCTCCAGTGTCTGGCTATCGGGATCGAAGAGGTCAATAGCTCCTGCGTCTGCCTCGAGCAAGTGCGTGGCCTTCTGGACAACAGTCATCAGCAGGTGAGAGGGATCAGTCTCGGCCAGGACCTCGAGAGAGACTTCGTGGAGGGCAGCCAGTTGCTGGATCTTGCGTTCTCTCTCCGCGAAGGCTCGGGCGTTCTCGATGGCCACTGCTGCGCTGTTGGCGAACCATTCTAGGAGCCAGAGATCGCGCTCCTTGAAGGACCTCGGAGACCTGCCATCAGTGACGTTGAGCACGCCGATGGTCTTGTCGCCCCACTTCAGGGGGACAGCCAGCACACCTCCGAAAGCGGCGCCATCGAACTTGATCGACCGGCCTTCCCAGTGCGCGTAGTCCTCGACGGCCAGGGGCTCGCCAGTCAGCATCACTCTTCCCGAGAGACCCTCTCCGGCCCGCAGGCGCGTGCCGGTGTAGTCTTCACCCAGGTTGAGGCTCACCACGAAGTCCAGTTCGTCACGGCTGGGGTCATACAGGTATAGGCCACCTCCCTTGGTTCCGATCAAGGCGCTGGCTCGCTCCACTATGAGGCGAAGCAACTGAGACAAGTCTAGTTGCCTGGTCATGTCCAGTGTGGTGGTACGCAGGGCTTCCATCTCGAAAACCCTCTGCATGGCATCGCCGTATAGCTCTGCTCTTTCGATGGCCGCAGCGGCCTGCTGGGCCAGCAGAGACACAGAAGGCACGTCGGCCTGGGTGAGGTGATCGGACCACACCATGAGCAGCCCGAAAATGTCGGAACCGAGTCTGAGAGGTGCCGAGATGGCCTGCCGTGCCTGCAATAGGTCGGCCACCTGGACAGCCAGTTTCCTCATGGGGCCTGGGAGCAACTCCCTGATGCGCGCCGGGACATCACTCTCGAAAGTGATCTTCCCCTCTTCGATGATGGCCTGGAGGCTTGGGGAGGCATCAGCGGCGAACCCAAACCCGGCCGGGGACACGCCAGCGAGCTCACGGATGGTCTCCAGTGTCTCAGGGCTGATGTTGGTGTGTTTGAGGACTACACGCTGCCTGGATTCGTCCAGCAGTCCGAAGAAGCAATGAAGCCCCTGGGTTCTGAGCTCGATCCCTATGGTCTCCAGCACGCGATCAGGGTCCAGCAGAGTCTGGACCTCGGCAGCCGTTCTGCTGAGAGCTATCATGCGCTCCTGAGCTCGCTGCAATTCGACCAAGAAGCTTTGCCTCTCCGCCTCTATGGCCTCGATCTGGGCGGAGTTCTGTCCGAGGGATTCCGAATCGTAGGTGAGTGTCGCACCGGACTGCTGGTCGCTCATCTTCTGTCTGTTCCTCTCGTCGAGGACGGCTTGGCGTCATGGGGTGAAACAAAACGCTGGTGGTTGTCCCGACCCGTTTGCTTGGCCGCGTACATGGCGATGTCGGCGTTCTTGATCAGGGCATCGCCGTCCTTCCCATCGTCGGGGTAGAGGGCAGAGCCGATGCTGGTGGTAATGCGGAGATGGCGCCCTTCGATCACAAACGGCTCTCGAATCATCTCCAGGATCCTCTCTGCCGCCCTGTCCGCGCACTCAGTTTTCTCCATCTCAGAGAGGAGCAAAAGGAACTCGTCGCCCCCCATCCTGCACACCGTGTCACTCTCCCGCAGAAGGGCAACCAGGCGCTGGCCCACTGCTTGCAGCAATTGATCCCCTACGCTGTGACCCAGGGTATCATTGACTTTCTTGAAATGGTCCAGGTCCAGCATCATCACGGCCACTTGGTCTTGGTGACGGCGGGCCTGGGCCAGGGCCACTCCCAGCCGGTCTGTGAAGAGCGTCCGGTTGGGCAGGCCTGTCAGAGTGTCGTGATAGGCCAGTTGTTTGATGACCTCCTCAGCATGCCTACGCTGAGTCAGTTCGCGCTGTGTGGCCTCGTATAGGCGGGCGTTCTCGATGGCGATAGCTGCATGATCCGCCAGGGCCGACAGCAGGTAGCGCTCGCTGTCGGCGAACTGTCCTCTGGCCTCCGTTCTTTCTGCGCACAAAGCTCCTATTGCTCTCTCACGCAGCATGAGCGGGACCGCGAGACGCAGCACGCCCTGCCCCTTCGTGTCGCGCTCTCCCCCGGGGCCCACGGTGGCCCGTCCACTGGCCAGGACCTTGTTGACCAACTCGTCCTCAGCTTTCCTGCTCACGGGTCGAGCCCTGGGGTCCTCCGCGCCCTGGAAAGCCCTCAACTGAACGTCCCCCGTCTCCTCGTCCCGGAGGAAGAGAGAAGCCTCCTCCGCGCCGGTCACGTACCGTGAGGCCTCTACGACCCTGGTCAGTAGCTGGTCGAGGTCGAGCACGGAGGCTACCGCTTTGCTGATGCTGTAGAGGATACCGAGCTCTCTCACCCTCTGCTCGAGCTGGTGGTTGACCAGCTCAATGCGCTTGGCCAACTCCTCCTTCTCTCTGCGGAGACGTGCCTCGATCAACGATTTGTCCACCGCCTCCAGAATCTCGGCGACCTTGTAGGGCTTAGGGAAGTAATCCCTCGCCCCCAGGCGGAAGGCCTGCATGGCCACGTGTTCTGATCCGTGGGCAGTGATGAGGATGGTGGGGATCTGTCGCCCGCTGCTTCTCAGGGCTTCGAGGACCTCTATGCCGTCCATCTTGGGCATCTGCACATCGAGGAGAATCAGATCGGGGTCCTCTGCCAGGGCCAGGCGCAAAGCCTCGGCTCCGTCTGTGGCGCAGAGAGTGGAGTAGCCGCGCGGGTTGAGCAGCGAATCCCTCAGGAATTCGACGTTTCCGGCATCGTCATCTACGATGAGGATTCTCTCGCCGGCCATGTCCCGCTCTCCGAGGCAGCTCGGTCATCCTGTGTGGAAAGCCACCCAACCCTCGTTCACTGGGCGGGCTGCTTTCTTGCACTCGCCAATCTGGGGCTGGTGGGCTTTGTCTCGTGCTCCAGGCGGTTGAATCTCTGATAGTTGTCGCGACCCAGCTCCTTGGCGAGGTACATGGCGAAGTCGGCTTGCCTGATGAGTGTATCCGGGTCTTCGGCGTCATCTGGATAGACGGCCACGCCCAGGCTGGTGGTGGCCTGCAACTCATGGTCGTCAAGGAGGAAAGGTTCTCTGATAGCATCCAGGACCCTGCCGGCTATCTTGTGCACGTCGTCCGCCGCCGTGATCCCCGTCAGCAGGATCAGGAACTCATCGCCGCCCATGCGACAGATGGTGTCAGTTTCCCGCAGGAGAGTTGTTAACCGCTCGCCAACGGCCTGGAGCAGTTGATCTCCAGTGGTGTGCCCCAGGCCGTCGTTGACCTCCTTGAAGTGGTCCAAGTCTAGAAGCATGACCGCCAGCTTGTCGTGGTTGCGACGAGCGTGAGCAAGGGCTGCCTCGATGCGGTCGTTGAAGAGTATTCGATTGGGTAATCCCGTGAGGGGGTCGTGATAGGCCATTTGCCTGATGGTGTCCTCTGCCCGCTGACGCTCAGTGATGTCCTCGCAGATCAGAAACTGGTCGCCGTCCTGCATGGTCACGGGTCTGAAGTGGATGACTTTGTCGGAGTTGTCTTT
>DATEXS010000013.1:0-7338 GCA_035256725.1 Anaerolineae bacterium | reverse complement strand
TGCAGCCTGGTGACGGTCAATTCCTCTCCGCATACCGGGCACTTACCGATGACCTGATACATGTGTTGTCCTCCCTCTGTCAGGGTGCGGGCTACCTTGTGAGTGTCATGTGGCGACAGCCGGAGGCTAGAATATGCTTGGACTCTGCATCACGACGAGCCGCCCTTGCTGTCTCCGACAAGGTCTCAACTCTCGACTCTGCCTGCTCCGCGTGCTTTCTTCGCACCACAACGGTGAACTCAAAACCTCTCCACGTGAGCTCCATTCCTACCTCCCCCGTACTGCCATCGAGAGCCAGCCCGCTCGGACCTCGCTGCTGGCACAGCGGGCTTCTTTCGATGCCCATGAGAATTCTGGAGCCGTGCCTCACAAATCTGAATCACACTATTGAGTATTATAAGGCAAGTTCGACGTCTTGTCAATATCCAAATTGACTATTTTTAGTATTGAAGCATGAATTTTAAGGTTGCGATTGAGATTCTCAAAAAAAGAAGGGAGAGCAGACGCTCTCCCCCCACACAACACAACGAACCGGGCAGAACCTGGCCCAGTCAGTCTACTCCAGGCTTATGATCCAGACGCATAGCCCCGCGAGGAGGGCGGTGACCACCACGAGGGCAAGTATCTGTCCTGGCATCAGACCCACATGGCGGACGGCGATGAGCAACATCACCACCATGCCCACACCGAGGGCTATCCAGGCTGCCAGATTAGGGTGCTGGGTTGCTAATTCCTTGAGCCGCGCCATCTGCTTCTAGCCTCCTTGTGTTGAGTAAGCTCGCCCCGGTTCAGTGCTGTCCCTAAACGGGGGCCATGACTCGTGTCGCTCGCAGCCTCTTGAGCAGCGCTATCTCATCTGCGTCCTGGTGCTCCTCCAGCACCTCTCTCCAGGCTCCGGCCAGTTCCTCCTTCTTGGCACGTTCATAGCCTAGCTCCCTGTAGAACTTCATGGCTCGCCAGGAGGATTGTCGGGCTGCGAGAAGCAGGGCCACTTCGCAGGACAAGGCCTTGGCTTCCTCCTCCACTCGCCGCAACAGAGGAGCGCCGACGCGCCGGCGTTGCACCGGAGGGTACACGTACAGCTCCTTGAAGCAGGCCACAAAGTTGGCGGCCTGCCAGCGAACGACGCCCATCACCTTGCTGGTCGCGGATACGAAGAAGGCCCACTCGAAGAGCCTTTGGACGAGGGTGGCTCTGTCCAGGCTGACCCTGCCATCCGAGGCCTTGAAGATGATATCTCCGATGGTTTCCAAGTCCCCTCGAGATGCTCTGCGGATGGTCACGCCTAGCGGCATAGCTGTTCCTGGACCCTTTCCCACTCGGCTTTGACCTGTTCCCAGGTGTGCTCCGGGCTTCCCCCGTTGTCAATGATCACGTCCGCCCACTGCGCCTGTTTCTCCTCGCTCATCTGCGCTTCCAATCGCTCGCGGATCTCCTCGGGGTCCTCTCCCCTCGCTTCCACAAGCCGGCGAAGTCGCTCCTCGCCCGGACAGGTTACCAGCCAGAGGGAGCTCAGTTGGTGATGGATCCCGCTCTCGATCAGTTTCACGGCTTCCACCACTATCACTGGCTCTTCGCTGGTCTCCAGGATCTCGTAGAATCTCTCGTCCACGGCCGGGTGGAGGATCTCTTCCAAACGCTCCAGGGCCTCTGGTTCCTCGAAGACGATGGAAGCCAGCTTCTGGCGATCTATGTTCCCGTTTTGGTCAAGGACATCCTCGCCGAAGCTATCCACAATAGCCCGCCAGGCGGTGGTCCCCTGGGTCATCGCTTCGTGGGCCAGTTCATCGGCGTCTATGGTCCTGGCGCCCAACTGACCGAGCATCCTGAGCACCGTGCTCTTGCCGCTGCCCATCGTCCCCGTCAGCCCAATGACGTACTTCATTGTCGGCGCATTATACCATAGCCAGGGCAACTTATCAATTGTCGCGGCGTACGGGATGCGGTATAATGCCTGGTGCGGTGGGAAACGCTATGGCAGGCAGCAAGAGGTTGTGGTCCCTTTCTCTGTTAGCCTCGGGATGTGTCTGGCTGGGGCTGGCGTATGTGGTCTGGAGTACCGATCCGGACCTGGTGGCAAATCGCGCCACCTTTCTCATGCTCTTGTTCGTGGGCTTGCTGACCCTTCTGTCTCCGCTGGCTCATTATCTGCATTTCCGCTTCACCTCCGCCAAGTCGTATCGCAGCGATGCCAAGAGGTCGCTCCGGGAAGGGGGACTGGCCGCGGTGTTCTTTACGCTCTGCGCTTGGCTGCGCATGGGCGAGGCTCTCAACTGGATCAACGCCCTGCTCCTGCTTAGCGCGCTGGCCTTGGTGGAGGCCTTCATTCTGCTGAAGAGCTCTTAGCAAGGGAGATACACAGTGATCGAGGGTGTCAAGGTCCGACAGTTGCGTTTCATCCCGGACGAACGTGGCTTTCTGATGGAAATACTCCGGTCCGACTGGGATGAGTTCGAGAGGTTCGGCCAGGTGTACGTGACGGCTGCCTTTCCGGGAGCGGTGAAGGGCTGGCATTACCACAAGGTTCAGACGGACCACTTCGTGTGCATCCACGGGACCGCCAAGGTCGTGCTGTACGATCGTCGTGAAGAATCACCCACCCAGGGTGAGGTGAACGAGTTCTTCGTCGGTGAGCGGAACCCCTGCCTGATCAAGATTCCGCCCGGGGTCGTGCATGGGTTCAAGGGAGTGGGCCAGGAGACTGCCCTCATCGTCAATGTGCCTACCGAGCTCTACCACTACGAGGACCCCGACGAACACCGTCTTCCCTATGACACAGAGGAAATACCATACGACTGGGCGATCAAGCACGCATAGGCGGGGCCAAGCTCGGCATCGCCAGGACGGAGATCAAGAGCCCGCAGCGCGGGCTCTCTTTTTGTGCCTGTGAGAGATCAGCGGTGGCGGAAGGTAATGTTGACGAAACGCTCAGGACCCTCGACGCAGTCGCGAATCTGCCAAGTCAGAGGCTCTGATAGCGGGGTCGGGTTCGACTCGCTCTCGATGATCTGCAGTACGGAGTTCTTGGTGCCGTGATATATGGGCCCAGGGAAGATGTCGAACTTGAAGACGCCGGGTTGCTCTATGGCGCTGCCCGTCACGCGGTAGCCGATGATGTTACCGTCCAGTTGCCACCTGACGGTCACCATGCCTGTGAAGCGTCCGCCTGCTGCGTCTAGGATGACTCCCTCCACGCCCATGTCGCTGCAACCCTTCTCTTGCTCCTGCCTGCTCCCTTGTGCGTAAGTATACTGGTACACCTGCGGAGTGGCGGTGGGGGGACGGCTGGTTGCCGTAGGAGGAGGTGGTTGCGGACGGGACGTGGCTGTAGGAGCAGGGCCGGCAGAGGTTGGGGTGGGGCTGGGAGGCGGCGAGACGGAGCTCCCAGCGGAAGGAATATTGAGCCGCGTGCCAACGTTGATGATGGTACTGGTCAGCCCGTTGGCTTCCATCAGAGCCTGGACGGTGATGCCGAACCTGCTGGCTATGCCGCTCAGCGTGTCCCCCGCCTGCGCCACGTAGGTTGAGTAGGGCGGAGTGGGACTGGCTGGTGGAGTGAGTGTGGCGGTGGGCCCCGGCGGCGTCGTTTCCGCAGGCAAAGGGGTATTGGTAGGTGTGGAGGTGGCAGTGGAGGTGGGCGTTGCCGTGAACGTGGCCACCAGGGTCTTGGTAGGTGTGGGAGAAGCAGCAGGGGCCCCCGCGATAAGCGAGCCAAGCGAGCACCCCAGCGCCCCCAATGTCAGGACAGGGATGAGTAAAATGATTGGAGCTATCTTGCGGTTGATGATCTAGCCCTCCTCGACTCAGTAGTTTCTCTTGAAGTCTATGATCACCCACTGGCGACCTGTGCCCTCCGGGTCGCAGTTTTGGGTGTCTGTCTGAAAGCGCACAGCCTGTGACAGGGGCCTTCCCTGGGCGTCCACCACGGCCACCCACCAGTGGCCCGCCTTTGGTTCGTCTGGATCAAGGATGGCGAGGTAGTATCCTGCTCCCTTGGTGGGATCTTGGCCTGTGCGCAGCGGGCCGCACCAGTATTCTCCCTCGACACAAACCCTCAGCAGGACTTCGCCCAATTGCTTGGAGGGATCCACGTCCCAGACCGTCCCCTCGAGCGTGGTCAAGGCGCAGTCCGGCAAGTATTCGACCGGTTGGAACAGGGAGTACTGGTGGGAGACGGTCGCTGTCGGCGTGGGTGGCGCCGGCGTTGGAGAGGCTGGCCGGCGTGTGGCCGTCGCCGTGGGCGCACGCCTCGTAGGTGTCGGTGGAAGCGGTGGAACCGGTGTCCAGGCGGGAGTATCCGCGGGTGCGACGGTTGGGCTCTCGGTAGGAACCACTGTTGCGGTGGCGGTATTCTCTGGTGTGGGGCTCCACGGCTCAGTAGGGGTCGCCGAGGGCCTGGGCGTCTTGGTGGGCGTGGGCGTTACTGAAGAAGAAGGGGCGAGGATGGATAGAAGCGGACAGGTGCAGCCAATGGTCATCGCTGACGTCAAAAGCGCGCCAGCGATCGCGATTCCGAGGCGCCTTATGCTCCTCCGGGTCTCCATGGGCGAGCCTTGGTGACGGAATGGCTTCGATGGATCAGCCACCGCCGCTATCCGCCGTCTTGAAGGTAGTAGTCGAGACGACAATCGCTTTTTCATCTGGTACGCACGAAGTCCCTACTCCAGACGACTGTCCCGCACGTGTCCGTGACCCCGGTCTGCCGTGCCCGCTCGTGAGACGGATGCTATCCGGCGTACTCGAATACTATGTTTTCGAACTGGCCGGCGACGTCACAGCCCACGAAGTCTATCTGCACCGTGTCTGACTGCTTAACAGGGTTGGACTCGCTTTCCACGATGTCGATCAGGAAAGTGAACGGTGCGTGATACGTGTTCGGGGCCAGGGGAGCAAAACCCCACTCACCCGGCACCTCTTCATATCCACTGGTCCTGTAGACGACCCTATCGGCGAACCTGAGGCGCACTATTCTGCCGTTCACTGGCTCCCCACCCATACCTTTGATCTTGCCCTTGAAGTAGACGGATCCGCAGTTGGGAAACGCCCTCAAGCTGTTCTGCACGTATCGGAAGGTGTAGGTGGGTCTGGGAGTGGCAGCGGGGCCTCTGGGGGTCGGAGTGGCTGGTCGCCGGGTGGGAGTGGGCGTCACCGGTCTCCTGGTAGGCGTCGGCGGGACGGGAGGAGCCGTCGGCGTATCTGTCACTTCGGGCGTGGGGGTGATAGTCGGTGTATCGGTGGGCGTCGGCGTCGGCGTCTCCACCGGCGTCGCCGTATGCGTGGACGTGGGGGTGAAGGTGGGCTTGGGCGTTCTGGTGGGTGTGGGTGTCGAAGTCGGGGACGCGATGAAAGAGCTTAACGAGCAGCCCAAAACGCTGGCGAGCACCAGCGCACCCACCAGAGCAGCCAAGACCGTCCCTGAAAGATTTCTACGGGCCATCCTCAAGCTGATTGATCTCCTTTCCACGAGGGAGCCTTGGAACTGGTTCCCTGATAAGGGAAAGCGGGAGCCAAGATACCCCCGCCTTTGGAAAGAATCCGTCTCGCAAGAGCTCCGGTGATCTCTGCCCTAAGCAGACGCGAAACCACCCTGGACCGCTATTTTCTCCGGAAGATTATGCCCCAGTGATTGCTCTTTACTGAGACTCCCCCCAGCTGATAGGGCTGTGAAAGGGGGGTGGGATCACCTTGGCTCCTGACCACGGACAATGTGTAGTCGCCGAAGACTCGGCCATCAGGAGACTCGAACTTGAACTGCCCTGGCTGAAGCATCTTGCTTGTATCGCCCACGGCGCAGTACAGCACGCCGAACGTGGGGGAGTTCAGCTTGATCGTCACCGCATAGCGGTCAACAGGGTTCCCCTGGGCATCCTGCACTTCGCCGCTGATGGCGGGCACACAGGTTCCGGGGTGGCATTCGATCTTCTGTGGGGCCTGGACCATCTCGTATTCGTATACGGGTTGGGGCGTGTTGGTGGGCGGTGGCGGCTTGGGCGTGGCCGTCGCCGCTGGTGGCCGCGGAGCAAAGGTGGCGGTCGGCGGTAGCGGCGTGGACGTGGGCGGAACCGGCACCGTTGGGGTCGGCGGCGGCGTAGTTGGCACCGGGGTCGATGTCGGCTCCGGCGGCGAGGTCGGGCTGGGTGGCGTGACAGGCGTCGAAGTGAAGGTGGGAACGAAAGTCTTGGTTGGAGTGAGCGTCGCAGCCGGCTCTGGCACAAGCATATCGCGGACCGAGCAGCCAAAGAGTATTGTAGCCGCCAGCGCTATGGTCAGGATTACTAGGCACTTTCTGGCCATTAGTCTCCTCTCCATTCCTTATTTCTCACATTATAGACAGGTTCTGGGCACTGCGCAAGTTGGCATCCGGGCCGCGCACGACACCCCCCCCGGAGGTTCCGGCTCTTCTCCCGCGACTCTGTCCCCTGTCGCCTAGCAGGGCGATCCCGTAGGGGCGACCCGCCGGGTCGCCCCTACTCTGCCTCTCCTCCAGTCGCAGCCGCATCGGTTCTTGTGAGTCGCCCCTCCATCGTCTATACTGACGGACATGAGCGCCCTCCATGTGGCGGTGTTCTTGCTCTCAGCATCCACCCTGATCTTCGAGATCGCCTTGACCCGCGTCTTCTCGGTGGCTCAAGGGTATCACTTCGCCTTCATGAGCGTCAGTCTGGCCCTGCTGGGTCTGGGGGCCAGTGGAACTCTTCTCTCCTTATTTCCGCAACTGCTCAGGCGAAACCTGGCCACCCTGCTGGCTACTCTCAGTCTTCTTTTCTCGGTCAGCGTGGTGGTTGGCTACCTGCTCAGCAACCACATTCCGTTTGATTCCTATCAGATCTCTCTGGACCGCTGGCAGATCGTATATCTGGCTGTGCACTACCTCTCCCTGGGGGTCCCCTTCTTTTTCAGTGGGCTGGCGGTCGGCGCCGTGCTGGCTTCGTCGCCTCAGGAGGCGGGAAAGACCTACTTCGCCAATTTGACAGGGTCAGGCTTGGGCTGCCCGGCTGCCTTGTTGATGCTTTCCGTCGCGGGTGGCGAAGCGACGGTGGTCATGGCCGCTCTGCTGGGTGCCGTGGCTGCCTGGGCGCTATCCTATCGTCGCTCGCGGACGCGCTTGGCAGCGGCAGCAGCGATAGCCGTGGTTCTCGTATTCTGGCTATGGCGGCCTCCTCAGTTCTTCCAGATCAGGATGTCTCCCTACAAGGCGCTCTCCAACGTGCTGCGCTACCCGGATGCCAGGGTGGTCTACCGGGGCTGGAACGCCTTTTCTCGCGTTGACGTTGTGGAGAGCCGGAGTATCCGCTCGGCCCCTGGCCTGAGCTACGAATACGCTGGTGATCTTCCTGC
>DATEXS010000012.1:0-2385 GCA_035256725.1 Anaerolineae bacterium | reverse complement strand
GGATGAACTCGTGTCTCTCCACAAGGCTGTGGTGACGCTGATTCCCTATCAGGAGATGAGTGACCACGATGCGGCGGTGATGGTCGCCGAATTCGGCTCGCCCAAGGCGTTTTTGGAGGCCAAGTCTTTTCCGGAGACAGTCGAGTCCTTCAAACGGATGCAGCAAGTGGCGGCCGAGTCGGGACAGAGGATCACTCATCTCATGGCGGGTGAATTGGGGGGTTTCAACACCATGGTGCCCCTCTACGTGGCTGCGCTGGAGGGGGTCCCCTTCGTGGATGCGGATGACAATGGCCGGGCCGTTCCCGAACTGGAGACCTGCCTGCTCCATATATATGGGGTCTCTCATTCTCCTTTCACCATGGCGGGCGCTAACGGGGACACCATAGTCGCCTATCTGAATGACCCTATGGATTACCGGGCCGCGGAGAATATCGCCCGCCACGTCTCCATGGCCTATGGACAGTTGGCCGCCTTCTGCGGCCTCGCTGCCACCCGCGATCAGATAGCTAAGCTGGTACCTGGCTCCATAAGCCTCTGTCTGGCTGTGGGCAAAGACTTCCGGGAATCGCCAGACTACCAGACTCTCTCCCAGGCGTTGTTGAAGTCGGTCGATTGCAGCCAGTTGTTTGTCGGCAGGATCACCGGCATCCAGTTGAGGACGGAGGGTGGTTTCGATTCTGGCACCACGTTTATCGAAGGAACTGGCGAATACGTTGGGGAGTCAAGGAGCATAGATTTCAAGAACGAAAACATGATCCTTAAGGGCTCGTCTGGGCAGATTCTAGGGACCGTGCCCGACCTGATCACCCTTGTGGATCTGGATACTCTCCACCCCTTGACTAATGCCGATACCAGAGAAGGCCAGCAGGTGGCGGTCTTCGGCCTGACCGCACCCGAGGGCTGGCTGAGGACCCCTGCGGGCTATGAGTGCTGGCATTCTATCCTCGAAAAGCTAGGCTACGTTGGACCGTATGTGCCGGTCAAGTAGACATGCAAATCCCTATGTGGAGGGTCTAGATGAAACAGCGCTTCGATCTCGAAAAACTGATAGTTGACGTCTTCGCCCCTCAAGCGGGCGAGAAGGTGTTGGTGATGGTAGATCTCCCCCACGGCGACTTCAGCGACCACGACAGGTGGCGGGAGCGTCGCAAGATGGCGCAGGAATGGCACTCCGCCTTCCAGCGACTGGGGGGCAGGCAAGACTTCAGCGTGTTTCCTCTCCTCACCTACCCCGCGACCGGAGCCAACAATGCCGACTTGCCCGAGGGGGGCGAGATGGGGGGCCAGAAGATAGTCTTCGAGGAGGTCTTCCGCGATGCCAACATAGTGGTCGCTATGACAGAGTACTCCGCCTCGGCCCCGCTGATCAAGTACACCGAGGTCTTCCCCAGCCTCCGCTGCGCCAGCATGCCCAGGGTGACCCGAAGCATGGAGCAGACAGCCCTCTCCGCCGACTACAGCGAGGTGGCCGGCAAGGCCCACATCCTCGCCGACAAACTGGACCGTACGGACGGGGTGCGGGTGCAGTTCTCTACGGGCCATAAAGTGTACTTTGACCTGCGTAACCGCACGGCTGATGCCGATGATGGGCAGCTTTATATGGACAAAAGTGGCATCCGCCTCATCAACCTGCCCAGCGGTGAGGCTTGCATCGCCCCCTATGAGGGCGAGGTGGAAGGTCAACCCAGCCGGACGGAGGGCACGATCCCCGTGATGGATGCGGATGAGCTGGTGCTGTTCGAGGTGAGGGAGAACCGTATCCACGAGGTGGTCGGCGATGGCCCGGAGGCGGCCAAGCGCAGAGAATACTTCGCTGTCGATCAGGCGCGGCGCAACCTCGCCGAACTCGGCCTGGGCTGTAACGACAAAGCGGTCATCTCGGGCGTTGTCCTGGAGGATGAGAAGGTACTAGGGATGCACTGGGCCTATGGCCGCAGCGACCACATCGGCGGCGTCACCGGCGTCGCTCAGTTCAGCGACCCCAGCCACGTGGTACACCAGGACATCGTCTACGCCAAAGGGGCGCCAGTGGAGATCGCCAGTCTGGTGCTAGAGTACGAGGACGGCACCAGCGAGGAGATCATCAAGGACGCTGAGTATACGATCTTCTAGGGTGCCAAGCGTCGAGACAAACACCGCGATGGACGATGTGCTTCTCGGGAAACTAGCCGAGGTTGCGAGAGGATTGGGGCCGGTCGGTGGGGAATGCCGTCGCACCGGCCTCAGCACTGGGTCGGAGTAATCCCAGGAAGCACCTGAAGACAGCGCAGCGCGTAAGGGCCACCGTCGGACCGACAACCTCGGGCCCACAGATGTCACCATCGCGGCCGCAATGCTGAGTTTCGGAAGAAACGATGATCAGCAGAGACAGGGTTCTGGCCA
>DATEXS010000011.1:0-2419 GCA_035256725.1 Anaerolineae bacterium | reverse complement strand
AGGCAGCGATGAGCTCCTCCACCCGCCGGTGCGCCCGCGCGTTGGCGTCCAGGGCCCCCTTGTCGAACCATGCCTTCCGGTAGTCACGGTCGATGACCTCTGAGGGCATGTAGTCCTCGGTGCGGTAGTGGCGGGCGGTGTGTTTGGTGCCCAGGAAGTTGCCCTTGTGCCCCACCTGGCGCATGATGTCCAGGGCCAATGGCTCATCGGAGTCATCCACCCCACGCACCAGCCGTTTGGCCATGCCCACAATCTCCGCGTCGATGACCAGCTTCTCCAGGCTGAAGCAGCTCTCGAAATCCATCATCCCGGGCCCGGAGATCATGTTGATGCCCGCCAGCGCGCCCAGGATGGCACCCGAGGCCGATTCCAAGCCCGTCTGGGCATCCACGATCTTGGTGTCGCTCATGCCCAGGTAGGCGTGGGTCGGCAGACCGCCGGGCTTGATTCTCTTGCCGATTTGGGCATACGTGCAGTCCAGCATCATCGTTGCCATAGCCCCCATGGGCGGGGCGCCGGTCCGCATGTCGAAGTAGGCCGGCGAACCACCCCAGACGATGGGGCTGCCCGGTTTGGCCAGTTGATGGATGGTGAGGCCGCTGAGAGCCTCGGCAGCATGCTGCACGGCGGAGCCGATGATGGTAGCGGGACCCGTGGCCCCCATCAGAGGCATAGGGATCAACTCAGCAGGGACGCGCGCGCGCGCCGCGTCGATCAGATTGGCGCAGGTGATGTCGCTCCACATCAGGGGCGGCGAGGGGCAGGCATCGAAAACGGCCCGCGGCTTCTCGGCGAGGGCTTCTGCGCTCCCCGCCACGGCGACTAGCAGCTCGTGCATGATGGAGAAGCTCTCGATGGAGAAGGTCCCCGTGACGATGGGCTTGCGGGCGTAGAGCAGGAGGAGGTAGAGACGGTACCAATCCTGCATAGCCTTGGCGACGTCGCTGCAAACGATGGACGTGGCCACAGCGTCGATCTGGGGCAGTTTCTCCGCCAGGCGCACGAAGTTCTCGCAGTCCGAAGTGACCGGAGTGCGCGACTCCCGCGCCTGATAGTCGATAATCTCAATGGCCGCCGAGCCGGGGTCGAAATGCACGTCGTCGCCGCCGTAGTGAACCACCGGCTCTCCCTCCAGGTTGTAGAGGTGGAAGGAGCTGGGAGCGGACTCCACTGCCTTCTCGGCCAGAGCGCGAGGGATCCTGGCGATCCGCGTCTCCAGGTCCACCTCGGCACCGGCGTCAGCAAGCAGCCGCAGCGCCTCGTCGTAGTGGATCTGAACGCCAGGGTTTACGAGCAGTTCGTACGCCTCGTCAATGGCGCGCTCCACGGTTTCTTCCGATAGCAACTCCAGTTTTGGGCGAATCATCTGTCCTCCTTAAGGATGGCCGAAGATAGCATCATCTCCCAGAATTGTCAACCCCAGGCCCTCAGCTCGAGGGTTGGTAGTGAGGGCTTTAGCCCTTCTCTACGCCCTGAAGCGCGCACTACATACGGAGCCGAAACAACCCGCGGCCTCCGCCGCCACCGTGGGCGTGGGCTCGAGCGTTGGTGTCGGCTCCGGAGTGGGTGTGGGCCGCGGGGTCCACAGGGGCAGCGGGGCTAATACCAGACCGATGAGCGCCACCGCAGCCAGGGTGAAGGCGATGCTGATCAACCTCCTCTTCCACTCGTCAGACATGCACCCCTCCCTCGCCCGGCGAGCGCTCCGCTACTTCGGGTAGACCCAATCCTCAAACTGAGGAGTGAGGTCACACTGGCAGTGCTCCTCGGCTAGTTGCTTGAAAGCCTCCCCTGTGGCGATGCCCCACTTGTGCGACTGGTAGTAGTCCCTGAGGAAGCCTTCGAAGACCCCTTGTCCCATCTCCTCAGCCAGGGCCTCCAAGACCACCGGCCCGCGACCATAGACCACGGCCCCGTACTCTCGCGCGTCGGCGTAGTCGCCGCTGGGCAACCCGATGGGTATCAGGGCCCAGTTCACTCTTTGCCAGCGCCCCTGCCACGAATCGCGCCAGACGTCCAAAGCTGACTCCCCACCGACGTCCAGATAGTACAGCCCGGTGACGTACTGCACCAGGGCCTCGTCCAGCCATGGCTCGTCGAGCTGATCGTTGCCCACGACGTTGTAGAACCATTGATGGGCCACCTCGTGGGCTATCCCACTCTGCAGCAGGACCCCGCTGGGGACACCCGAAACCTCCACACTGGGATCGTAGAGGTGCAGGCCGATGGCCACGATGCCCGGATACTCCATGCCCAAAGCCTGCATCGGAGTGCTCACTACGTCGAACTCCGTGTACGGATACGTCCCCAACCGTTCGTTGAAACTCTCCATCGCCTCCACGGCATGATCCAAGGCATGTTCTGCCTGCTGCTGAAACTCCGGGAACGCGTAGCTGTTGATCCTGGTCTGCCCCACCTG
>DATEXS010000010.1:0-6871 GCA_035256725.1 Anaerolineae bacterium | reverse complement strand
ACCTGGTCTTCTTAGCCTGGATCGACTTCTTCTCCGGCAGGCACACCGTGCTCTGGGAGAGGGTGGAGTCAACCCGCGAACCCGCGGCATAGACAACATGAGAATCCTGATCACCTCCATAGTGGACATCAAGCGAGTCACGCATAACCGGATCCACGTTTTCGCCGAGTACCTGTCTCGAAAGCATGACGTGACGATCCTCTGCCTCAATGCGTGGTGGTTGGACGAGAGCGAGAATCACGATGGCGGCGCCGACTACCATCGCGACCCTTACTTCCAACAACTGTTTGATCGGACCACAATACTCTACCTGACGAATGGCAGACAGCCGCCGGTGCTTCAGGAGCTCGCTTCAGTGCGGACTCTGGATGGACTCTCGCGCCAGATAGACCTTGCCAGCTTCGACGTCCACGTCAACTACGGCAATCTGATAGCCGGATATGTTGTGGCTAGAAAGTCAAGGCGCTTCGGCATTCCGACGGTATTCGACATCGCCGACGACCTGCCACACAGCTTCGCCCTCTCACCTCGCGTGCCGGGCGTCTTCAGACCCATCGCACGACGGGTCGCCCATAGAATGCTCCAGGCCAACGTCAACCTAGCGACCCAGGTGACCTTCGTTACCAATGCTCTCCAGGATGCCTATCGACTTCCCGACGCGAAGTGCACCCTCATCCCCAACGGTGTGCACGAGAGCTTCTTCAACACTCCGCCGGCACCGTCCAGGCGGACGAAACTGGGTTTGGATGGATCGTTCGTCCTGGGCTTTGTGGGAACGCAGTTAGAGTGGGTGGACCTCGAGCCGGCCTTCGCCGCGGTGAGCAGGCTCAATGCCGAGGGCAAGGACGTGAAGATGCTCGTGGTTGGAGGGGGAGAGAAGCTGGAGGCCAACAAGCGACTGGCCGCTGTGAACGGCGTATCGGAGCGAGTGGTCTTCACCAACCAGCTGCCTCTGAGCGAGGTCCATTCATACCTCTGTTGTATGGACGTCGCGCTCATCTGTAGGACGCAGACGACCGACTCGGACCGTTCTCTGCCGCTCAAGCTGTTCGAATACATGGCCTGCCAAAAGCCCGTCATCTCCGTACCGTTGGCGGGGGTGAGGGAGGCGGTCGCTGACCGCGTGCTTTACGCCCGCGATAGCGATGAACTCACCAGCAGGATTCTGCAACTCCGTGGCGACCAGGGCCTTCGGGAGAGAATGGGCCTTGAGGGCATGGAATTCGTGCGCGAGAGATACGATTGGTCGACCATCTGCCGCCGCTTTGAAGAGATCCTGCAGGAGGCCTCAAGCGAGGGCCACAGCGCATGAGGATCTCCCTGGTGGGTCACCACGTCGACCACCCCGACGAGGCGGTGAGAAAGATTACCTACCATCTGGCTGAGGAACTCGCCAGGCGACACAACGTGAAGCCAATGAACGTATGGGATGTGACATCCCGGCGAGGCATCAGGGAGTTCAAGCCCGAGATCATTCACTTCGTCTTGTCACCTACTCTCCAGGGCCTGGCTGTGGCCAAGGCATTGTCCCTCGCCCACAGGTCGGCCGCCACAGTGGTCTCTGCGCCCCATCCCAATTTGAGCTCCATGGGCAGGCTGGCGTCGTGGTTCAAACCTGACCTCGTCCTCGTTCAGGCGGAGGACAGCGAGAGGCGATTCCGCTCCCTGGGCTTCCGAACGGAGTACCTCCCCAACGGAGTGGACACCGCGAGATTTGTGCCTGTTGACAATTCGACGAAGAAGCATCTGAGAGAGAAGTACGAAATAGACACCGACAAGTTCGTCATTCTCCACGTGGGTGCTGTGAATCGCGGCAGGAATCTCGAAAGCCTACAGAGGGTGCAAGGAGGCGGCGTTCAGGTATTGATCCTCGGCAGGGCCTCGGAGAGGGGTGATGCGAGACTGGGCGCTGAACTCAGACAGAGCGGATGCCTGGTGTGGACAGACTACATCGCGAGCCTGGAAGAGATCTATGCGCTGTCCGATTGCTACGTTTTCCCCACCACCCATAGAAGATACTGCGTGGAGATGCCCCTCTCAGTCCTCGAGGCCATGTCCTGCAACCTCCCTGTGGTCACCACCAGATTCGGGGCACTGCCCAGGGCGTTCGAGGAAGGAGGCGGGTTCCTGTTCGCTGACGCCGAAGACGATCTCAGTCGATGCCTGCACGCGGTCAACGGGGACTTAGAGACAAGGACGCGCGACAAGGTCCTGTCATGCAGTTGGGACAGTGTCTCCATAAGGCTTGACCGGATCTACGAAGAGATCACGCAGGGAAGAAGACCGTAGCTTGGAAACTCGGTTGTTTCGCGGCACGCCCTCCGCGTCTCTGGATCAGCACGGTGTCGCCAAGCGCTTGGCCCTGGTAATCGACTGGCTTCCTGGTGGTCGTCCAGATGTTCTGGACGTTGGATGCGGTTTGGGGCTCTACCTCGAGGCGTTGTCAGCCCACTCTTCCCGGGCAACTGGCATAGACATCAGCGACGAGTACTTGCGCAGCTGCGCAGCAAGGGTCTCGATGCCAAACACGTGCCTGATCCAGATGGACGCACAGCACCTTGCGTTCTCGCAGAACAGTTTTGACGCAGCGATTATGATTGAAACGCTTGAGCACATTCCGAATGATGCCGCGGCAATTCGGGAGATTTCGCGGGTGCTCAAGCCTAACGGTATCGTCATCATCTCGGTGCCGAGCAAGCTCTTTCTCTTTGAGACACATCCTGTCAGAATCGGGCGCAGGACCGTCGGGTCCCGTTGGGGTACTGGCATCCCACTTCTGCCCCTTCTGCCTGGCTGGGTGAGGAAGCACTTCGCCACTGTTCGATTGTACCATCCCTCGGAGCTAAGGCAGATGCTGGAAATGAACGGGCTGGCGGTCTGCAAGGTCGAATTCCTCATGCCCAGCCTGGACACACTAGCGAAGAAGGTGCCGGTATCATGGGACAGCGTCGTGCGTTCTCTCAAGAGGGCGCTTGATTGGCTGGAGGGATCTCCATTGAGAGTACTCGGTTCGACGATTGTAGTACGCGCGAAGAGGGTAGCATAGGCCGGGGATGGCAGCGAGCAACAACTCGAAAGGAGCTCTCGTGTGCCTTGTCGGCATCGATGGCTCTGGAAAGAGCACTCTGGCCAAGGCCTTGGCCGCAGCTGCCCAAGAAAACGGCGTAAGATGCCGCTACGTGTACGGCGGCTTCACCTCCTCCTTCACCATCTTCCGGCCGATAGAGGCTCTCGCCAAGGCCCTCGTGTTCAGAGGAAACGACCACATGGAGACCTCCATGACGAAGGGGAGAGTCCTCAGGCACCCCCGTCTGTCGGCAGCGTACCAGTATCTCGCCCTGAGCGACTACATTGTTCAGACCTGGTTCAGAATCAGGCTCCCTTTGGCGTTGGGGTGGAACGTGGTGTGCGACCGCTACATCTACGACCTGGTGGCCAGCATAGGTGTACTCCAAGACTACCCTCTGGAGAGGACCCTGGCTCTCCTGCGCCGCTGCCTGGCCTTTGTGCCCAGACCACACCTCATCTTCCTGCTCGACCTGCCCGAGGCCTTGGCATACCAGCGCAAGGATGATATAGTCTCGCTTGATTTCCTCGCGGCAAGAAGAGAGATCTACCTGGAGATGGCCCGCCACCACGAGATCACCCTCCTTGACGCAAGTGCCAGCCAGAAACATCTCCAGCAGACTGTCGCCGCGAGAGTGCTCAGCATTCTCAAGGGAGAGGTCTGACGTGCCCAAGTTGATGGTTATCGGCATAGACTCACTGGAGCCGACGCTGCTGCGCAGGTTCGAGCCTGACCTGCCCAACTTCACCAGGCTGCGCCGGCAAAGCCCTGAGATCCAGTTGCAGTGCATTTTTCCCCCCGATTCCATCCCTGCCTGGGTCAGTATCCACACGGGGCTGAACCCGGCGCAACACGGCCTGATCCACGTGTTCGACGTCTTCGAGACTCAATGGCAGGATATCCTCAGCATCGACCCATCGGCCTTTCAGGGCCGGACCTTCTGGGACTACGCCAGCAACGCCGGCAAGAGAGTGCTGGTGCTCTTCCCCTTCGTGGCCTTTCCCCCTTGGGAGGTGAACGGCCTCATGGTAGGCCGCGCCATGGCCGACCGTAGACGGGCCGGGGGCTCAACCTGGCAGACCGAGAGAGAGCTTATCCCCTGCCCCCGTGAGGCACAGCAACAGTATGGACTCCCCCCCCTCTTGAAAGAGGTCTCGGGCAAGCATCCGGGAAAGGACAACCTCGCCGCCCGCACCGTGGAAGCCCACGAGGAGATCCGGGAGAAGGCCCGGCTGGGGCTGGAGTTGTCAGCGCGTTTGGAGTGGGATCTGTTCTTCATCTTCTTCGGCTCTCTGGATGTCGTCCAGCACTCGCTATGGAGATACATGGACGAAAGCGATCCCACCTATCCCGGCCCGAACCCTCTGCAGAACCTGATACGAGAAACCTACAAGGTCTTCGACGACGTGATCGGGCAGCTGATGGACCAGCACCCCGACGCCACGGTGGTGGTCTTGAGCGACCACGGGCACGGCATGAGGCCCACGAAGACCGTGAACATCAACGAGTTGCTGAGGCAGATGGGGCTGCTCGCCCCGAAGGGCCACCGCCTCAACCCACTGCCCAGGGCGATGGAAGGCCTCAAGCGCATGGTGCTGGACTTCGTCCACGAGAGAGAATTGGACTACTGGCTGCTGGCCCTGGGAAAGGCATCCCTGGTTTCCTCCGCCAGCAAGGGCCTCTACATGTCCACGGCCAGCATTGACATGGACAGAACGGTGGCCTACCTGTCGTCCTTCGCGGGGGCCAAGTCCTACTCGCATGGCGGAATCGAGATCAGACGGGACCACCTGGGCGACGGGGAGTACGAAGACCTGCGGGACAGGCTGATCGAGGAGCTAACCCAGAAGCGGAGCCCGGATGAGGACAGTCCGTTGATGAGTTGGATCTGTAAGCGGGAGGACTTGTACTCCGGCCCCCACATCTCGCAGTTCCCCAACATCGTCTTCGAGCTGGAAGATGGCTACGGGGTCTACTGGGGTATCCACACACCCCTCGTCGGCACAGCGTACGAGCACAACCTGGCCTCGGGCGGACACAAGAAAGACGCTGTGTTCCTCCTGTCGGGGACAGATCGCCATCCGCGCAGTCGCCAAACGACCCTCATGGACGTGGCCCCCACCATTCTCGATTTGCTGGGCGTGAAAGATGACCTTGGATTCGACGGTCACAGCATCTTTGCCTAGGGCTGCCTCATTGAGTTCCCAGCAATCTGCCACCCGGTTGCTGAAGCTGGTTTGCTGCGTCTGCTTTCTACTGATCGCGGTGGCTCTGTTGCTGATCGAGCGCTATTCGCCGGCGACGGGCTACGAACTGTCTATCTACTCCAGCCTGCCGGCGGCGGTCTGGGTATGCTTGATCGCCGCGCTCGCTGGGGGTACCGTTATCGTCGTGCACCAGGCCTTTGCCGGCAACCAGACCAGATACTGGGTAGCAGGCTTCCTGGCGCTCACGTTCGCTCTCTGCGTCATCCTCCTGCTTCCGGCCTTCAGAGGTTACTACCTGTACGGAGCCCTCGACACCAAGACGCACACGGATTTTGCCGAGGATTTGCTCTCGCGCGGGCATTTCGAGCCAGACAATCAATACCCCATAACCCACATCCTGCTGGCCCAACTCGTACACGCCTCTGGTGCCAGCCCGCAGATGGTAAGCGAGTACATACCCGTGTTCTTCACCGTGCTTTTCATGCTCTTTAGCTACCTTCTGGCCTCCAGCGTCATGCCCAAGACCGGATCAGCGCTGCTGGCAGCAGCTACCACGCCCCTGTTCTTCAACTACTACCATGTGTGCACCTACCCCCAGAGCCTGTCAGTCATGGCGCTTCCGTTGTTGTTCTATCTCTACTTCAAGGGTTCTGGCAGCGCCTCCATGGCGTTCAGGATCGCTTTCGTGACACTGCTGTTGCTGTTCCCCTACTTCCATCCTGCACCCGCTGGCGTGCTTGTCGTCTCCCTGTTGGGGGCTGAGATCGCCAAGGCGCTCTGGCGGAGGAGAGAGCAGACATCGTCCACGACGATGGAGAACGTCGCAGACCGCATCAGTCTGGAGCCCACGCTCATCGCCTCCGTCGCTTTCCTGACCTGGATCTCGTCACACGGCATATTCTACAAGACCATCTGGAATACTCTCGCGTGGCTGAGAGGCGAGATTGAGGGCATCCCTCGCGTCGCGGAAGTGGAGACCCTCTTGCAGACGACGGGTTTGGGCATCGGCGACCAGTTTGTTCTGGCCTTGAAGATGTACGGCGACAACCTTGTGTATCTGTCGCTATCCATGGCCGCACTCGTCATCGTTGCCAAGAGGTTTCTCGAAAGGCGCGCCGAGGTGAGGAACCTATCCACACTATCCATGCCCTTCCTGATCAGCGGGCCAGCGTGGGTACTGATCTTCGCCAGCACCCTGTCAGTCACTCTTGGCAGGCTACTGGGTTCCAACATCATGATGTGGGCTACGCCTGTTTTCGCTGCCTTCGCCCTGTACGAGCTGTTTGGAAGGTGGAAGAAAGCAGGCCCCGTCGCGGTCACGGCCATCCTGCTATGCTCGTCCGTCTTTGGCATCTTCGGGGTCTACCACTCACCCTTCATCCTCCAGACCAACTGGCAGATCACCCGGCAGGACGTAGAAGGCTCGAGGTGGTTCGTAGCCCGCGCGCGCCCTCCTTTTGATCGCGGGTTCGCCAGCTTGGGGGTTGCGTCCACGATACCGGGAAGGTTCCCCGTCCCTGAGCACTTCGGCTATCGCGAGCACAGGACGCTGGGAGAGTCGTTCCCAATGGACACCTATGTCGTTCTGACCGAGGCT
>DATEXS010000009.1:0-2611 GCA_035256725.1 Anaerolineae bacterium | reverse complement strand
AAGGTGAAGGCGACGCCCGCGGCTAGACGGCTCGCTAGGGAAAGAGGCATCGACCTGTCGCTCCTATCAGGCACGGGCCCAGACGGACTGGTGAGGACCGAGGACGTGGAGGCCTTCGTGCCTGTGGAGGCGCCTGTGGAGGGAGAACTGGTGCCCCTGAAGGGTGTGCGCAAGATCATCGCCGAGAGGATGGAGACTAGCTGGCGCACCGCTCCCCACATCTCCTTCACGGTGACCATCGACATGACCGAGGCTGAGGTCCATCGAGCAGCGTGGAACGCAGAGAGGGCTGAGGGAGAGGCGAGACTCTCACTCACAGGAGTACTGATCAAGGCCGTGGCTGAGCTTCTTCCACGGCATCGGTATCTGAATGCCTCTCTCCGCGGGGAGGAGGTGCTCCTTCACGAAGCGGTGAACGTGGGCATGGCCGTGGCCCGGGAAGAGGGGTTGATCGTTCCGGTGTTGAAAGGCGCTGACAGACTCACTCTGGGCGAGGTGGCCTCTCAGTGCTCCAATCTGGCCGAGAGAGCCCGCCAGGGCAAGCTGACTCCGGATGACGTGGCTGGTGGCACCTTCACCGTCTCCAACCTCGGCATGTTTGGGGTCGAGCAGTTCAATCCCATCATCAACCCTCCGGAAAGCGCCATCCTGGCAGTGGGAACGGTGGCAACCGAGCCTGTGGTCGTGGAGGAGGAGATCGCCATTCGGCAGCGGATGCGGATCACGCTTGCAGTGGATCACCGGGTGGCGGACGGGGGACTGGCCGGCCAGTTTCTCGCCGATCTCAAGAGCACGCTGGAGGAACCCGGGCCGTTCTTTCAATAGCTGCGCTGCCGCGGCTCATCGCCGCGGGGAATACCGCTGGGCTTCCTGACCCCCGTGTGTCGCGTCTGCCCTTGCCCCTGGGCGTCGTTTACTACAATTGCGGGGACGTACCATACGAGCCGGCGACGCCTTCAGCTGAGGCCGCGTTCTCGGCTTGCGGGGGCAACTGCTTGCAGACCTCTCGGCCCCCTGCTTCTTACTCCAGCGACGTCAGCAACTCCGCGTACTGCTCATCAGAGATGCTGAAGCAGTGTTTGGGCTCAGGGAACACTCCCTCTCGCACCTCGTCCGCGTAGCGCAGTAGACCTTCCACGATGACCGTTCCCAGGTCGGCGTACTGCTTGGCAAACTTGGGCGTGAAAGCGGGATAGAGTCCGAACATGTCATGGAAGATCAAGACCTGGCCATCGCAGTCCGGTCCGGCCCCGATGCCGATGATGGGGATCTGCGCCCTCTCGGCCACCAACTTGCTGACTTTGGAGGGGACTGCCTCCAGGAGGATGGAGAAGGCCCCGGCCTCTTCCAGAACTTTGGCGTCGTCGATGATCCTCTTGGCCATGTGGGCATCCTTGCCCTGGGCTTTGAACCCTCCCAGCATAGACATACTTTGGGGGGTGAGGCCCAGGTGGCCCATGACCGGGATTCCGGCGTTGACGATAGCCTCCACCCGATCCGCCATGGGTAGGCCTCCCTCCAGCTTGATGCCGTCGCAGCCGCCCTCGCTCATGAAGCGGCCAGCGTTCTGCACCGCCAGCTCGATAGAGGGCTGGTAGGACATGTAGGGCATGTCCCCCAGGACGAAGGAGTTCTGGTTGCCCCTGGTCACCGCCTGGCTGTGCGCAATCAGCTCGGCCATGGTGGCCGGTAGGGTGGTGGGGTAGCCCAGCACGGTCATGGCCATAGAGTCACCCACCAAGAGGATGTCGATGGCCGCTCTCTCGGCCCACACGCCGGTGGGGTAGTCGTAGGCGGTGATCATGGTGATCTTCTGGCCGCTTTTCTTCCTCTCCGCAAGTTGGGACACAGTGACCTTGGCTCTTTCCCCCATCGTCTTTTCTCCCTCTCTGTGGGCCTACCTTGGGCAGATTCCAGGGCGCCGTCGCTGGCGCCTTCATAGGTGGGTCCTTCGCCAGCACCCGACGGCAAAACACGATGGGGATTGTAGCATCGACGGGCGCGGTTGGCGAAGTTATGGCCTGCGGCGGGCTACGCCCTCTTCCTTTCTTCTGGCACGTCCCTGGACTCGCGGAGGTGTACGGAGTACGATAGGACAAGGAGAGACAGAGAAAGCGAACGTCAAGCCAGTGGCCCGGGCCGCGCGGTGTTGCCGGAGGGTGGGAGTCTGGAGGTGCAACCAGCCTTCGAAGCAACGGTGGAGCATGTCGTGCCGCTGCTGGAGGTTCCGCGGTTTCAAGTTGGAGAGGTTATCCAGGTGAAATACGATCCCCAGGACAAGACGAAGGTGGCCATCGTGTAGTCCTTGGCTCGCAGATGCCTACATGGGGCCCGAAGCGCGAGCAAATGGGAACCGGATGAATCCAGCTCGAGGTGATTGATGACAGGGTATCACAAAGCAGTAATGACCGTCGCGCTGGTGGTGGCTCTCTTCTCCGTGGCCTGTAGCCTCTGCCCACTCTGCGGTGTCCTGGGACTGGCGCCACCTCGCGGATATCTGGGGACAGCCGGCGGACATCGGGGTGGCAGACCGCGGGACTGCAACCCCCTGGGAGAAGTACTTGACGTCGGTAAGGATCGCGGAGCAGGCGCTGCCGGAGAGTTCAACCCT
>DATEXS010000008.1:0-4139 GCA_035256725.1 Anaerolineae bacterium | reverse complement strand
CGATCCAATGCCAGTAAGCGAGATAGGGACTGCCAGGGGGAACGGTGACCTGCTGCTCGACATAGGATAGCTCGTCATAGTCTCCTCCCAGCCAGACTGCCCAGGCTCCACTATGGGGCGTTACAATACCGGGGAGACTATTTACTATCAGATCCCAACCGTGTGTTGAATACTCAAACCAACCGGTTGGCCCGTCCTCAAAATCACCGTTGACTATGCCTGCTCCACCGCCAAAGCTCCTCATCATGAGGGGCAAGAAGAAGGGCGACACACCGCCTGTGATCTCCATCACCACAGGGACGTGGATCGGCAGGCGAAGAGGATCGTTGTGGTTGATGACAATGGTGGCTTGGTACAGACCCGCTGCGCTGACCTCGCGGCTGTCCAAGGTCACCCTGATCTCCGCGACCTCACCCGGGGCAAGGGTGCCGCTGCTCGGTTCTTCCGCCAGCCATGATGCACCGCCAATCGGTGTCGCAGAGTCTGCCAAGTAGACCGTGTTGGTATTCTGACTGACCATCCACAGATTGCCGTCGCCATCTGTAGCCAGGCCGGCTCCAGCGAAGGCGCCGCCCTCTGGGTGGGCGAAGGAAGCAAGGATGTCGCCGGTGGTCGGGTCCACCTTGTAGATCATGTCGGGATAGCTGTTGGTGGCGACGAATAGATCTCCGTCGGGGTGCCAGGCCAGGCCAGAGATGAATACCGGCAGAGGGAACTGGTCAAGGATCTCGCCGGGGTTCTCCCAGGAAGGACCTTTGACGTGATAGACTATGTCCTCATTCCAGCCACCGATATAGAAGGTGTCTGTGTCTCCCCGGTAAGCCAGGCCCCGCTGGGAGATCCAATTCCAAACCCCGTCGGGATCGCAGATGGTGCCCAGCACAGTGCCATCGGCAGGGTCCAGGCCGTAGATGCAGTTATCTCCGCCGACATTTACCTGCCACAACATGCCGCCGTTGTCATCCCAGGCGAAATCTGCCGCCCACTCGCCGGCCCAGGAGGTGTCAAACTCCACGCCGGTGAGGTTTCCGTCAACAGTGACCTGGTAATCCCGAATCACAAGGGGGTCGGAAAGCCAGACCTGACTGTTGTCGAAGCCAACCCCCCAGGCGAAGCCGATGGGCGCAGGCCAGGAGGTGATGACGTCGCCCGCCGCTTCCGGCCCTATCACCTGGGCTTCGTCGCTGCCTGCGAACAGGCCCTCAGTAGTTCGGGCATTCGCATCATACCCCTCCACTCTGGTGCGCTGAACCGGAGGAGCATACTCCCCAGGCAAATCCCTCAACCTGAAGTCGAGGTCCAGGCTGCCAACACTCTCTATGGTCAGAGTACGACTGAGCCGCTGGCCCAGCGTCATGGTCTCCATGATGTAGCCTGGCTTCACCCGCCCCATCTGTGCTGCAGGCAGGGCAAAATCCTGCCGCGTTGTCTCTCCCACATTGATTTCGACTATGGCCTGGACACTTTGGCAATTGCGGGAGCTAGCCTCTAGAGTATAGACACCCTCCGCCAGCGCGAAATGGTAGTAACCGCCGGCATCGGTCAGAGTCTTGCGGCCAGTCTCCAGCACTTCCACCCCGGCGGCTTCAACCGGATCGCCGGTGTTGGCGTTGGTCACATAGCCTTCAACGTATCCCCAGGGCGGAGGGGTGAAGAGGATGGCCTTTCCATCGTGCACTGACGCCTCGTCATAGGAGTACTGGAGGGCGATGGTGCCATCTTCGTTCTCGATGCCGATGGTCGCTCCCGAGCCATCCCCAGGCCCTGCCGTTGCCGCGTACTGGAAGAGTATCCGACCGTCCGGGTACAGCAGGACCTCGAACTTGACCTGCGTCGGATCATCGAAGAACTCCACGTCCCGCCATTCGACGACGAAGGAGCCATCAGGGCCTGCTCCAGTGTAAATGCCCTCCTCAGCACCAACTACCAGATCGGCCCACAAGGGGTAGACCGCCGCATTCGGTTCCCAGGGGTTGGGGATGGGCTCATGCCAGGATAAAGAGTTACCCTCCAGGAAGTTCAAGTAGCCATCGGTCGCCGCGTATGCTATCGGGTAACTCAGCCCGTAGAAGGGGAAGGCAAAGGTAGGGTCGAGAGGCCCCCACGACTCGTCGCCTACGATCTCCGTCAGATCGGTTGCCGCCACCCAGTTCATCGGCACCTGACGACAGGTATAGCCGAAGGCATCCTGAATCTGCTCCAGGGAGAAGTCCTGAGTCACGTCGCCAGAAACCAAGACGTGCTGGACATCAACGGTGAAGCACGGCCCCGCTGAGGCCTGCATGTCGTACTCCCCTTCCGCCACCGTGAGCGTGTAGAATCCGCTGCCATCGGTGTAAGCCGGAGCGAGAGGCGTATCGAGCACGGTCACCTCAACGTCGGCGATGGGGTTGCCCTCCTGATCTCGCACGTATCCGGAGACCGTATATGAGGGGGCAGAGGTGAGGGCAAAGTCCTGGACCGTAGTGGTGTCTTGTATGACTACCACGCTCGAGGCTGTCTGGGGGTAGTAACCATATTTGCTGGCCGTCACGGCGTAGGTTCCAGGGAGGAGAGCCATCCCATAGAAACCGGTCCCGTCGGTAGGGCGGGTGGCGCTGGCGCCCGTATCCAGATTGACCGCTTGGACAGAGGCGTCCTGCAGGACCCCCAATGTGTCGGCGTCGGTGACATGACCCTCCAGGGTTCCAGCCGTGGCCACAAGCTCTACCGCGGCAAGGGCGTCGATGCGCCCGTACCCGTAGACGTTATTCCCCTGGTCGCCCAGGGCAGCATAGGGGCCGCCACAGCTGAAATCATCGATCTGAAAGGCGGTGCTCATGAGCAGGCTCTCAGTGTCGTCGATGGCGCCGATGTAGGTCGGCTCGGCTGACCAGATGAGGGCCACCGTCCCCGCCGTATGCGGGCTGGCCATGGATGTGCCATTGAACCAGTCATAATCATCACCTGGCACGCTCGAGCGAACGTCCACCCCAGGCGCTGAGACATCGGGCTTGACCCCTCCATCGTAGGCTGGCCCCCGGCTGCTGAAGTAGGCGATGTCATCGTTCGAGTCTGTAGCCCCCGTGGCGAACGAGATGGCGTAGTCGCCAGGGGAGCCAGCGCTCTCGCAGCCCGACTCGCCATCATTGCCGATGGAGAAGGCTGGGAAGATGCCCGCTGCTCTCCAGGCATCCACGTAGGCCCAATACCACTCGTCGCCACCCCAGCCGCCCCAGGAGTTGTTGACCACCTGGGGTCGCTTGCTGGGATCAGGGTTCGCCCCGCTCAGGTCCCAAGGGGCCAGTATCCACTCCGCGGCGGATATCAGGGAGGTGTCGGAGCAAAACCACTCTTCACAACCCTTGGTGGCGATCCACCGCGCGCCGGGGGCCACCCCGATCTGGTTCTCCCCCCCGTCGTCCCCAACCATAGTCCCCATCGTATGGGAGCCATGCCCGACATTGTCACAGGGGCTGTCGCCGCAGATGTCGGTCGGGTCCCACCAGTTGTAGTTGTGGTCAAAACTGGAGCCACCCAGATTCCCTCGGTACTGGTTGACCAGCGCGCTGTGGGTATACTCCACCCCCGTGTCAATGTTCGCCACCACGATGCCAGAGCCGTTGACCCCAAACCCAGACCACACGTCGTCAGCGTTGATCTGGGCGATGTTCCACTCTACCGCGTCTACCCCGGCCCGCTCCGAGCCAGGCATCGGCCGAGGGATCTCCATGACACCAACCGCGCGAATCCTCTCCACCTCTGGCCGGGAGGCAAGTTGCAGGATCACGTCCTGGGTGCCTCCCTTCACCAACACAGTGTTTATGATGTGGTGAGCTTCGTAGCTCGACACTCGACCGCGGGTACGCTCGGACTCGAGGAGCGCCTTGACGCCCGCTTGCGACCTCTCCGCGGTGCGTCGAAGAACGTTGTAAACGAATGCGCCTCTCTTGTTCCAGTCGGAAATCGCATACGCGCCGCGCAGGTCAGCCTTGTCGCGAAGCACCACAAAGAAGGTCGCTGCACCCTCGGCGCGGATTTCCTCGACAACGGCACTGTCTACATTGGGCGGGAATTCTTCGGCCGGGGGAGATGATTCTTTCTCGGGGAGTACTGCCCCGGCCATGGGGGCGACAAGCAGCGTCAGGACCAAAGCGAGC
>DATEXS010000007.1:0-8523 GCA_035256725.1 Anaerolineae bacterium | reverse complement strand
CATGGGGAGCTTGTGCTCTTTGAAGCGACTCTGCCAGTATTCCTCGCGTCCGATGAAGACTGGAATGCAGTTGACGAAGCCGCAGCCGGCGGTCAGCACCTGTTCCACGTACCATTTCGTGGCCATCTCGCTGCCCACGGGAAGATAGTTGACCACCACGTCGGTCTTGGTCTCCTGCAAGATGCTCACGATGTCCGCGGTCTTTCCGGGAGCCTTGGTGATGATCTGCTTGAGATACTTTCCCAAGCCGTCGTGAGTCATTCCGCGGTGCACCGGCACTCCAAGGTTGGGAACGTCGCAAAAGCGGTACGTGTTGTTGGGATAGGTGTAGATGGCCTCGGAGAGGTCTTTGCCTACCTTGTTGGCGTCGATGTCGAAGGCCGCGGTGAACTCGATGTCCCGGATGTGGTAGCCCCCAAGGTTGACGTGCATGATACCGGGGACTTTGTCCTTCTCCTTGGCGTTCTTGTAGTAGAAGCAGCCTTGCACGAAAGCCGAGGCGCAGTTGCCCACACCTATGATAGCGACCCGGACCTTCTTGTTCTCCTTGGTTGTCTTGTCGGGCTTCTCTTTCTGGTCCTTTGCTTCCTTCTCTTCTACCACTTTGACTGGCACCCCCTGCGTTGTGTGAGGCCTCTGCTGGAGAGCCTCTCCGAAAGCGCGTTACCGCCGTCGCTTGGCAATCGACGGGTAACAATGCTACTCCAAAGATGGCGGTGTGTCAAGAAGTCAGCGGCTGGGGGCAGCGAGCTCCGCGCCCAGGCAGCGCCTGCCACGTAGCCGGTCTCGGTGGGGTCCACCTGTTCAGCGACGTTACGGGTTCGTTGGGGGGCCCCGCCAGGGGGAGGACGCGATACACCGCGCTGGCCATGGTCGGCGCGGTCCTCGTTGCGGTATCCTAGGCAGGCAAGGGAAAGGCAGGAGCATGGTCGAAGTCGCGTGTGCCGAGGTCATCGGGGGTGGCGTGCCGGGGCACCAGGCACATGCTATAATCCCCGGCCATGACTGGGGAACCGCATAGCTGGCGTCCAGCCATCGCTTTCTCCGCCGTAGCGCTGCTGTTGCGACTGATCCCCATTCTGCTCGCTGCCGACATGGGGATCGCGCTGGACGACATGTTCCAGTACGATGCTCTGGCCCAAAGCATCAGGCTGGGACAGGGCTTCACCTGGTTCGGCGGCCACTGCACTCGTCCTGAGCCGCGTCGGGAGTCTGCCGAACGGCAGGCCGAGGGCCGTGTCCAGGGACGAGGTTAGAGGCGGCACCGCCAGTGGAAGCGTGTAGGGGCGTCTGCCCCTTCTTGAGCCGCCTCCCAGGGCTGCTTGGCGAATCTCGGAGCTGTGGATTACACTCCCTGTAGGCACAGGTGCCCGGTGCCGGCGAGGGGGTGGTGCCCCGGTCCGAGCAGCTCTCTGATCCGGTTTCAGTGACCTTCGCGAGGCAGTTTGCCAGGGAGCTCATGGCCTCACCGGCGAGGCAGCGGAGGCCGAGGAGAAGCGTGAGTACGAGTGGACCAGCCGCACGCAGGCAGTCGGCGCCACATGAGTTGTTCTCCGGCTTGATCGCTATCATACAGGCCCCCAGCGCTAGCCGGGCCGACGGTCGTGGCTCTGTCGCTCGGCGCGACGCGCCTGTGGTCCATCCGTGGTCTCCTGACAGCGACTTGGCGACAGCGCACCAGTCTCGCTGGGAGCCTGCCCTGACCGGCTCCCATGTGGGGACCAACATGGAGTAGTGTCTTCTATGCGTGGTGATGACTGGCCCTGCTGGCACGTCGCTAGGGGGTAGCGACGGCACCGGGGCGGTCATCGAGGAAGGCGTATGGGTAGATCCACAGAAGCATCCCTCGAAGCGGTTCCTGGGGAGCCGATACATGCCCTGCCTGTTTCGGAGGTGTACGGAGCACTGGCGGCGCAGCCTCAAGGGCTTACCCAGGCCCAGGTGGAAGACCGGCTGCGGCGCTTCGGGCTCAACATCATCCGCAAGGAAAAGGGGACCCCACTCATTCTGAAGTTCCTGGCGAACTTCACCCACCTGATGGCCATCCTGCTATGGGTTGGCGGGGTGGTGGCGTTTGCGGCGCGGCTTCCACAATTGGGCTTCGCCATCTGGACCGTTAACCTGATCAATGGCGGGTTCAGCTTCTGGCAGGAGTTCAAGGCGGAGAAGGCTACCGAAGCTCTCAGCCGCCTCCTTCCCGTCCACGCCCGCGTAGTGCGAGATGGGGAAGAACGGCAGATTGAGGCGCAAGAACTCGTGCGCGGCGACCTCATGGTACTGGGCGAAGGAGACCAGATCTCGGCAGATGGGCGCCTGATCCAGGAGGCCGAACTACGAGTGGATCAGTCAACCCTGACCGGGGAATCGCACGCGGTACGCAAGACCCACGAAGCGGTCCTGCGGACAGACCTGGCTCGCACTGAACTTCCCAATCTGGTTTTCGCCGGCACAAGCGTAGCCGCTGGCACGGGCCGTGCGTTGGTGCTGGCCACTGGCATGGACACCGAGTTCGGAAAGATCGCCCATTTCACTCAGACAGTTGGGGAAGATCCGAGTCCCCTTCAGAAAGAGCTGGGCCGTCTGACCAAGATGGTGACCGTGCTTGCCACCAGCATCGGGTGCTTCTTCTTTGTGCTGGCGATCTTCTTGGCAGGGGTGGAGGTGACTGAGAGCTTCATCTTCGCCATGGGCATGATAGTCGCCTTTGTGCCCGAAGGTATGCTACCGACGGTGACGCTGTCGCTGGCCATGGGCGTGCAACGCATGGCCCACCGCCATGCCCTGGTGAAGAAGCTCTCCGCTGTCGAGACCCTGGGTTGCACCACGGTTATCTGCACCGACAAGACCGGAACATTGACTGAGAACCAGATGACTGTGACTAGCCTGTGGCTCGCAAATCAGCGCTTGGCGGTGACTGGAGTCGGATACGCGCCAGAGGGCCAGATCATGGACGCCACACAACAAGTCCCTACACCAGTGGGCGGCGACCTGCGCGATCTGCTGGGGGCAGCTGGTCTGTGCAACAACGCGCGCTTGCTCCCCCCGAAGGGCGATCTGGCTTCTGCGGGCGCGCACGACACTAGTCGCTGGACAGTTCTGGGCGACCCGACAGAAGCGGCTCTGCGTGTCGTGGCCCTCAAGGGTGGGTTGGATCTGGAGAGTGAAGCACTTCGGGCTCCTCGCCTCAGAGAACTACCCTTCGAATCTCATCGCAAGCGCATGAGCACCGTCCACCGGGTAGCAGGGACCCCGCCGGCAGGCGCGCCCTCACTGGTGGCCTACGTGAAGGGTGCGCCGAAAGAAATGCTGGACTTGTGTGCCGGTGTCCGCCTCGGTGGGCAGGAACGGCCGCTCGACGATGCCCTAAGAGCACAGATCATCTCGGCCAACGATGACTATGCCCGCCAGGGACTGCGTGTGCTGGCCATTGCCATGAGGTGGCTCACCGAGGGCCGCACTGCATACAAACCCGAGGCCATCGAGCGTGATCTGACCTTCCTTGGTCTAGTGGCCATGATGGACCCACCGCGCCCTGAGGTCGCTGAGGCGGTCGAGAAATGCCACCGTGCCGGCATCCGCATCATCATGATCACCGGGGACTACGGGCTAACGGCCGAGAGTATTGCTCGACGGTCTGGCATCCTCCGTGGCCTTCAGCCGCGCGTCATCTCCGGTGCCGACCTGGACACCATGGATGATGAGGCCTTGCAGACAGCCTTGCAGGAGGAGGTCATCTTTGCGCGGGTGGCTCCGGAACACAAACTGAAGGTGGTCGGCGCACTTCGCGAGATGGGGCACATCGTGGCCGTGACTGGCGACGGGGTGAACGACGCCCCGGCCTTAAAGAAGGCCCACATCGGGGTCGCCATGGGCATCACGGGGACTGACGTGGCCAAAGAGGCCGCCGACATGATCCTCACCGACGACAACTTCGCCTCTATCGTCAACGCGGTCGAGGAAGGAAGGGCGGTCTATAACAACATCCGCAAGTTCGCCATGTACGTCTTCAATAGCAACATGGCCGAGGCAGTGCCCTTCATCGTCATGCTTTTCTCTCGGGGTAGGATTCCGCTGCCGCTAACGGTGATGCAGGTGCTGGCCATCGACCTGGGCACGGACCTGGTGCCGGCCATTGGCCTGGGTGCCGAGTCGCCCGAGGCCGGGATCATGGATCGCCCTCCGCGTTCGCAGAAAGAGCCCTTACTCACCAGAGCGCTTCTAGCACGGGCGCTGTTTTGGTACGGACTGATCGAATCCGTCGCCGGCATGTCGGCATATTTCTTCCTGAACTGGCTTCACGGTTGGCCTGCTGTTTCACTGGCTCCCGAAGGTACCACCCTCTACCGCATGGCCACAACCATGACCCTGGCGGGTGTCGTCGCCAGCCAAGTCGGAGCGGTGTTTGGGTGCAGGACGGACCGTGCGTCGATCCTCACTATTGGCTTCCGCACTAACCGGCTGGTTCTTGTCGGCATCGCCGTGGAGCTGGGCGTCCTCGGCCTGCTGATCTACGCTCCGTTCCTGCAGGGCGCCTTCAATACGGCGCCGATTGGCCTACGCGAATGGATCTACGTCTTCGCTTGGGCCCCGATCATCTTGCTTGCTGATGAGCTACGCAAGGGACTGCTGCGCTGGCGGGAGCGACGAGCTCCCAGGAGGTAACAGATGAGGATCATCGTTATCGGATGCGGCCGCGCCGGAGCAGGACTGGCACAGGTCTTGACGCTTCGCGGCCACATCGTCACGGTGGTGGACCAAGATGCGGCTGCTTTTGAGCGACTCGGTGCTGCGTTCAAAGGGCAGCGTGTCGTCGGTATCGGCTTCGACCGTGACGTGCTACTCCAGGCCGGGATCGAGAGCGCCGACGGGCTGGCTGCTGTAACCGCCAGCGACGAAGCCAATGTGGTCGTCGCTCGTGTTGCCAGTCAGGTCTTTCGGGTTCCGCGCGTAGTCGCCCGCGTCTACGATCCGCGCAAGGCCGAGATCTACGCCAGGATGGGCTTGCCCACCATCGCGCCAGTCACCTGGGGAGTCAACCGCATCGCTGACTTGGTGTGCTACTCCCCACTGGAGACGATCCTAAGCCTGGGAAGTGGCGAAGTGGACATTGTGGAGTCAGAGACCACGGCCCTCCTGATTGGTCGGACGGTGAAAGAGTTGACCGTGCCTGCCGAAATCCATGTGGTGGCCGTCAGTCGAGGAGGCAAGACCTTTCTGCCGACACTGGGCACAGTTCTCCAAGATGGGGATCGAGTTCATCTGGCGGTGTTGTCGGCATCGGCTGACAGGCTAGCATCCTTGCTGGGGCTAGCGTGAGGGAGGAGGGGACCATGGGCATGTACGTCATTGTCGTGGGCGGAGGCAAAATAGGCACTCGCCTGGCTGCTTTGTTGCTGGCTGGGGGCTATCGAGTCAAGGTCATTGAGGTCAGTCGGGAAGAGATCCCCCGCTTACGCGCAGACCTGTCGCACGACGTAGTGATGCTGGGCGACGGCACGGCTCCTGAAATCCTGGAAGAGGCCGATGTACGTCAGGCGGATGTCGTAGCTGCGGTGACAGGTGCCGATGAAACCAACCTCGTGGTGCTCAACCTTGCCAAGTTTGAGTTTGGTGTTCAGCGCACCATAGGCCGCGTGAACAATCCGAAGAACGCCTGGCTTTATGGCCAGGAGATGGGCGTGGACGTGGGATTGAATCAGGCCGACCTGATGGCTCACCTCATCGCTGAGGAGATGTCACTCGGCGACATGATGACGTTGCTCAAGCTGCGCAGAGGGGACTATTCGTTGGTGGAGGAGAAAGTGGACCCTTCTTCGGCGGCAGCCGGCAAGGCGGTGCGCGACCTGGACTTGCCTACCGACTGCGTTCTGGCCGCCGTCATTCGCGAAGGCCAGCTTATCCTCCCGCGCGGCCCCACCGTGGTGCAGGCTGGTGACGAAGTGCTGGCCATCGTGCACTCTTCATGCACGTCTGCCCTGGCGGCCATCCTGGGGCCCCCGAGTGAGGGACCGGGTTCCGCGCCGTCCTGACGTGTTTTCTGGTGCTGGATACACGGACTTGGGCTACGTCTGGTCTTCACGAATCACTTCCTTGAGCTTTGCCGTTATGAGCGAACCGTCTTCGTAGGGACTTTGCCACAGGTTGCGACCGAAGAGGAAGCCAGCGACTCCGGTCTCCAGCGCCAGGCGGGCCTTGTCCAGGAGTTCCTCGTCTCCGATCTTGCCACCTCTGGAGAGCAAAACCAGGGTCTTCCCCGCCGGGCGCACCGCCTTGTTCATCGCTCCCGCTGGGCTGAGGGCTAGTTCCCTCTACTCTTTGGGATATTGGTCTTGCCAGCTGAGGTCGTACTCTGGGCTCTTCAACTTGACGCAAACGGCTCCCGGTTCGCTGGCTAACCGGGCGGCGTAATCCACCGCATAGATGCGGTCTCGACCTGTCTTAGTCTCTGTGGCCTCCCGTCGGGGACAGGTTCAGATGATGAGAGGCAGACCGTACCGATCACACTCTTCCCGAACAGGACCCAATTGAAGGAAGTCCTCGTTGGTATCGTGGCGGAAAACGCTTCGATGCTGTGTGGAAGAACGTATGAGAGGCTCGAGATCCCCTCAAGAACAGAGGCCATCATCACGCTGTCATCGATGGGCTGTTTTCAGGCGGGGTGAGGTCGTCCTTCTTTCTCCCGGGAACGAACGATGCACTAGCCAGCCGTCATTCCATTGTCCTCTAGCCGCTTCCCAGGAGCCCCGGAAGAACGGTCGTGATGAGCAGGATAACCGTCAGCGCCACCAGTGCAAGAACAATGCCGTAAGCTAGGATATTCGAGACGCGCCCGTTGGTGAACCGGCCCATGACCCGCCGATCGTTGACCAAGCGAAGCATCACGATCAGGATGATGGGCAGCAACACGCCGTTCAGTGTCTGGCTGGCCAACATCACCTGGACCAGGGACCGGATCGGGAGCAGGATCACGCCGGCACCGATCACAATAATCGCCGTGTAGAGCCCAAAGAACACCGGCGCCTCCCTCCAACTGCGGCTGACGCCCGATTCCCAGCCGAACGCCTCGCACGCGACGTAGGCCGTCGATAGGGGCAGGATGGCAGCCGTAAAGACCGAAGCGTTGAGCAGCCCCAGGGCAAACAGCGCCGAGGCGTAGGGACCGGCCAGCGGCCGGAGCGCCAGGGCCGCGTCCTTGGCCGTGTCCACCCGGATGCCGTTGGGAAACAGCGTGGCCGCGCAGGCGATGACGATAAAACCTGCTACCAGGACGCCGTAGATGGAACCGAGGACGACGTCCACCCGTTCGTAGGCGTAGTCGTCAGCCTTCAGACCCTTGTCGGCGATGGCGGACTGCTGATAGAACTGCATCCAGGGCGCGATCGTCGTCCCGATGATGGTCACGGCCAAGACAACATAGCCAGACTCAAGCCGGAACCTGGGCGTTACGGCCGCCTGGAGCACGGTCGGCCACTCAGGCCCGGCCAGGAAACACGACGCGACGTATGCCAGGTAGATCGCACTTGCTACTAAGAAAATCCGTTCGACCGACTTGTAGGTGCCCTTGACGATCAGCAGCCACACGCCTACCGCGGCCAGCGGCACCGAGAGATATTTGCTGACCCCAAAGATCTCCATGCTGGCCGCCACCCCGGCGAACTCGCTGATGGTGTTGGCCAGGTTGGCGAACATGAACACGCCGAGGATGACGGCCGCGGCGCGCACGCCGAGGCTCTCGCGGATGAGCCCGGCCAGGCCCTTGCCCGTTGCCACGCCCATGCGGGCGCTCATCTCCTGGACGACGATCAGCGCCAGAGCCACGAGCGGCATGATCCACAGCAGCCCGTAACCGTAATGGGCGCCGGCGACCGAGTAAGTGGTGATGCCGCCGGCATCGTTGTCGGCGTTGGCGGTGATGATGCCTGGCCCGATGACGGCCAGCAAGACCAACCACCGCACCCGAAGGGGTCTGATGCGCTGCGATAGGGAAATGGTTCTCTCCTCTAATGGTACAGACGGGGCAGACGCTTCTTCCACGCCGTCGGGATGATCTTGTCCAGGGCGTCGTCGGCGGTGACGATCCCCTGCAGCCAACCCCGGTCATCCACGACAGGCACGGCCAGAAGGTTGTACTTGGCTACCACTTTCGCCACATTCTCCTGGGGATCGAGCAGGCGGACGGTGACGACGCGACGCTCCATGAACTCGGCTACCGGCGTTTCAGGCTGGGCCAGGATAAGCTCGCGCAGTGAGAAGACCCCTAGCAGACGGTTATCGTCGTCGGTCACGTACACGTAGAAGATCGTCTCGGCCTCGTGCCCGATCTCGCGCAAGGTGCAGATAATCTGCTCTGCAGTCAGGCCGGCGTGAACGGCGACGAAGTCAGTGGTCATGATGCCACCCGCCGTGTCTTCGCGGTAGGCCAACAGCCGGCGGACGTTCTCGGCCTCTTCGCGTTCCATCAGCTCGACCAGTTCCTTGCTGCGGTCTTCCGGCAATTCGGCCAGCAGGTCGGCCGCCTCGTCG
>DATEXS010000006.1:0-2800 GCA_035256725.1 Anaerolineae bacterium | reverse complement strand
GCTCTCATCGCTCGGGAGAAGGAGGCTGATCTCCGCGATCGGGGCTACGGGGACGATATCGTCGCCAGGGCCCAGGCCTATCTGTATGACCCAGGGATAAGCGTGTATAGGGAGGCCAGGCTGGCCAGGGCGAAGTTCGACATCCATGCTATGCACGACCCCACCGAGGGAGGGCTGGCCATGGGCCTGCACGAGCTGGCCGAGGCGGCAGGGGTAGGACTGCTGGTAGATGCGCAGAGAATAGAGATCCTGCCAGAGTGCCGGACTCTCTGCGAGGAGTTTGGACTGGATCCCTTGGGCACCATCGCCTCAGGCTCGTTGCTGATCACCCTGCCCGCCGAGGAAGCAGATCTGCTCATAGAGGCGTTGGTCGCGGAGAACATACCGGCCAGCTTCATTGGCCGCGTGCAATCACGCGAGATGGGAACGATGCTGATGAACCGTGGGGAGGTGACAGCACTGCCGACGTTCCCTCGGGACGAGATAACGAAGCTGTTTGCCCAATAGCCAGCAGGCGGTAGGGGTGGAATGTCACAGGAAAGAGATCTCGAGGACCTTGACGAGAGAGAACTGAATGAGTTGGGCAACGCCTACAGCGCTCACGGCATGTGGGACGAAGCGATCGACAGCTATCTGCGGAGCCTGGCCAAACGAAAGTCCAGCGACGATGTGCGCGGTCAGGGTATCGTGCTCAACAACCTGGGGGCCGTCTACTACCGGCAGGGCCGGGTCAGTGACGCCTCAGAGTGCTACGAAGCTAGTCGTCACATCGCCCACGGCCAGGGAGAGGAACTGACCGAACTGGTGGCCCTGATGAACCTGGTTTTCCTACGCTTCGCGGAAGGCGAGCACGAGGCGTTCCGTCTCCGAGCCGAGGAGGCCGAGAGGCTGGCCTCAACGCTGGAAAAATGGGAACCGCTATCCAAGCTGAGCTGGCTCAGGGGACGGCTGGCCCTGGACGAGCCAGACAGCTTCCAGGATGGGCTGCGCTACTACGCCGAGGCACTAGGCCATGCTGCGCGGGAAGGCGAAACAGAGCTAGAAGAGATGCTGCGTCGCGCAGATGCACAAGCCGAACAACTGCTCGAGCAAGGCTCGCGGGGCCTGGCGCTGGTGCTCTATGACTATCTTCAGCTTTTCGCTCGCCAGGAAGGCTTCAGCAAAGGTGTACTCACGCACCTGAGCCGGAAGCGAGAGGAGATCCTGCGCAGGCCCTCTCTAGCCTGACTCGGCCAGTTTCTCCTCTATTACTTTCTGGAACTTCTCGAAGGGCAGAGCTCCCCTCACCAGGGTACCGTTGATGAGGAAGCTCGGTGTAGCCTCCACTCCGTCCTGCACGCCGACGTTGTAGTCTTCGATTATTCGCTCGACGACGGTGCCCTCCTCGAGACAGGAGGTGTATTCCTCGGTGTCTATGCCCAGTTCGTCTGCATAGCCTTGTACGGTAGCCAGGAGATTCTCGCTCTGCGACCATTCGTCTGAGCGCTCCCATACGAAGGACTGCATTTCCCAGAACTTGCCCTGATCGGCCGCGCACTCGGCTACCATGGACATAATCACGGCGGGCTGGCCGTGCACGGGGAAGTCCCTGTAGATGAAGCGTACCTTGCCAGTGTCAATGTACTGTTCCTCAATGAGGGGGAGTGTCTCCAGCGCAAAGGTGCGGCAGAAGGGGCAGAGGTACTCTGAGTACTCGATGATCGTCACCGGCGCGTCCGCAGATCCCAGGACCGGGTCATCGTCCAGAGGAACCAGTGGCTCTCGGGTGGCCTCCGGCGTTCCGTCCAGCTCCGCGGTTGGCGTTTCTGGCGGTAGCGTGGGCGTGTTTGTGGGGGTGGGCACCGGTGTCGGAGTACTGCAGCCAACAAGACCGCTCAGCAGAAAGACCGACAGCAAGGAGATCGAGAGAACTGCGAAGACCCACCGGGTGCGGCATGCGGAGCGGTGTAACTCTCGCCTAATGCTTGTCACGCATAATCCTCCGTTCTTGTGGTGGCCCAGCCTGGTCTAGGGTGCCGGGCTCTCATACCAGTCGCCAGAATTGTCGTCGAAGTCGTCTTCCCAGACAAGGCTGCCGTCCTCATCCCATATCTTCAGGTTGTCAAAGGAGCAGTGGAGGCCTGGCTCCCCAAACGAGCCACAGCCGAAACCTATCGAGCCCTGGCTCAAACGCGTGTCGAACTCCTGGAGAGCTGGTTCGCCGTTGACGTAGAAGTTGAAGGCCCCCGCTGTCACCTCCAGGCGCAGCCTGTTGACGGCATTGCCCTGGTTGATGGCTTCATTGCCTCGGAAGGCCGAGATCGTCTGCCATCTTCCTCGCTCCTTGGCGAAGAACCCCACATATCCGTCGCCGGAGATGGCCAGTTCGTAGTAGTTGTCTTCGTCTTGATAGCCGTAGACCAGACCGTATTCGTTGTTCTTCTCCCCGCTGACCTGCGCGGCGTCGACTTCCAGGACGAGGTCCCTTAGGAAAAGCGATTCGCTCACGCCCACGACGAAGTGATTCGTCTCGAAGGTCACGATGTGATAGGCCCCCTCTGCGACGTACACGCCGGGCAGGGCGCCGGCGGTTTCTTCCCCGGCCTCACGGACTGAGACGTCGTAGGACATGGTCAGACCCGCTCTGCCGTCCTTGTAGTGCCGTACCATCAGGTACAGAGTGCCAGTTTGCTCGGCTGTCCAGGTGATGCGGGAAGCGAAGGGTACATCGCCGTCATCGTCGTCCTGGGCGAGCTCCTGCCCGGTTTCGTCGTATAGGAAGAGAATGGTATCCATTTCCTCTCCCAGGTTGTGTGTCTCT
>DATEXS010000005.1:0-6119 GCA_035256725.1 Anaerolineae bacterium | reverse complement strand
AAGGGTTGAGGGCTCATGCTGAGTGTGGGAGTAGACCTCATCGAGACGGGACGGGTCGCCCGGGCGTTGGAGCGCTGGGGCGACCGTTTCTTGACCCACGTGTACACTCCTGCCGAGGTGGAGTATTCCCGGAACCATGTGCCCGAACTGGCTGCCCGCTTCGCAGCGAAGGAGGCGGTGTCCAAGGCCTTGGGCACCGGATTGCGGGGGGTGACCTGGCGGGAGATGGAGGTACTGTCGGATGCCAGGGGCAAGCCCCTGGTCAGGTTGCATGGTCGGGCGAAAAGGCGGGCCGAGCAACTGGGTCTCGATGAGTTTGCCGTCAGCCTGTCCCATTCCAGAGAATACGCCATCGCCTTCGTGGTGGCGACGGACTAGCTCCATTTATTGCGGTGAACAGCGGGCGAAGAGGCCCAAGCTTTGGGGGTGTCTATGTTGCAGCCACTGCTCTTCCTCGTCGTCGCCGGCCTGGTTCTCTTTCTGGTCCTGGGCTGGGCATTCGCCCTGGTCAGGAAAGCGGGGGGCTGCCTTATCCATCTCCTGCTGCTGGGGGCCGGCCTGATCCTGCTTCTGTATCTGGGCTGGCTCTATCTCCAGAGGCTGCCTCTGGGTTGAGGTTGCCGCGCCAGCGCAAAGGTACCTTCCACCAACAGGGGCGCCGGGAGCTTTGGCAGCCGCAGGGCAAACTCAACTTCGGCCTGCGGTTGACACATGAGCAAATCCACTCTGATTTCCCCTTGGTCCGACCGCGCCGCACGCCTGAAAAGTGGGGAGCTGGGATTCCCTCGACGACAAGGCGCCGTAGGGGCGACCCGCCGGGTGGCCCCTACCCTTCCCAGACTCTCGAGCGTGTGATTTGACAGATGGGCGGAATGAGGGTAAGATGCGTCACGACTGTGCGCTGAATAAACTCAACAGCGTTGATAGGGAAACAGTAGATTTGGCAAGGTGATGCCAGAGAGCTGGCGGGTGGTGAGAGCCAGTATCACCCCAGATCGAACCCATCCCAGGAGCTGCCAGCGAAAAGGACCACGCTTACAGGTCCGGTAAGCTGTGCCGGAAGGCCACCGTTATGGGGCCCGGGAATTGTCGCACTCAGGCGAGGACAAGTCCCGCAAGGAGAGAGGCCGGTGCTGCGAAGCCACGCGCGAGACTAGTGCAGGAGGCAGACCGGCCTAACTAGGGTGGTACCGCGGGATCATCGGAGGTCTCGTCCCTAAGGGGCGAGGCCTCTTACATTTCACGGGGCTTGCTCGGTGGAGCATGTCTCGAGCGGCAAAGGAGGCTGACTAGATGGATCAGCGACTGGCATCCCACAGCGAGGACTTCTCTAGCTGGTACAACGAAATTGTGCAGAGAGCGGACCTGGCCGACTATTCTCCCGTCCGGGGATGTATGGTCATCAAACCCTACGGTTATGAACTGTGGGAGGCGGTGAAGAGCGGGCTGGATCGGCGCTTCAAGGAGACGGGGCACGTCAACGCCTATTTTCCTCTCTTCATACCCATGAGTTTCCTGGAGAAGGAGTCCGAACACGTGGAGGGATTTTCTCCTCAGTTGGCGGTGGTCACCCACGGAGGGGGCAAGGAACTGGAGGAGCCTCTGGTAGTTAGGCCGACTTCGGAAACGATCATTGGCCACATGTACGCCCAGTGGGTTCATTCCTACCGGGACCTACCTCTCCTCATCAACCAGTGGGCCAACGTGGTGCGCTGGGAGTTGAGAACCCGGTTGTTTCTGCGCACCATGGAGTTTCTGTGGCAGGAGGGTCACACCGTCCATGCCACCTATCAAGAAGCTGAAGAGGAAACGCGCCGGATCCTCGATTTGTACGCGGATTTCGCCATCTCCGATGCGGCTATCCCCGTCGTCCTGGGGAGGAAGTCGGAGTCGGAGAAATTCCCCGGTGCGCTGACCAGCTACTCCATCGAGGCGATGATGGGTGACAAGCGAGCTTTGCAGGCCGGCACGTCGCACAACCTGGGGCAGAATTTCGCCAAGGCCTTCGACGTGACGTTCCTGGATGAGCATAACGAGACTCAGTATTGTTGGGGCACGAGCTGGGGGGTGAGCACGCGTATGGTCGGCGCGATCATCATGGTGCACGGCGATGCGCAGGGTTTGCGTCTGCCTCCGTTAATGGCTCCGGTTCAGGTAGTGGTGGTTCCCATCTACCGGGGCGGAGACGAGAAGAATACGGTGCTGGAAAGCGTGGCGGCTCTGGTCAGGGAACTGAAAGATGCCGGAGTGCGAGTGTTTCTGGACCAACGCGAGGAGTACACCCCGGGCTGGAAGTTCAACGACTGGGAGATGCGCGGCGTTCCCTTGAGGATAGAAGTCGGCCCTCGTGAGGTCGCCGAGCAAAAGCTGACCTGCGCCAGGCGCGATGCCCCGCGGGGAAAGGGGAAACGATCGGTGCTTCGAGCCGAGGCCAAGGAGGAGGTAGTGAGGCTGTTGGCCGAGATCCAGCAGTCACTGCACGATCAGGCCCTGGCCTTCCGTGATTCGAACATCAAGGAGCCCAAGGACTACGGCGAGTTCAAGGAGATAGTCCAGGATGGCTGGGCATACGCCTGGTGGTGTGGCGGCACGAAGTGCGAAGCGAAGATCCAGGAGGAAACCACGGCCACCTCACGGTGTATACCTCCTGATCAAGAAACAGGCGAGGGCCGGTGCATCTACTGTGGTGAGAAGTCGAGCGAGCGCGCCTACTTCGCGAAGGCGTACTGAGGCCTCGATCTAGCCTGGAGAGGTCGCGACGGGTGGACTGGCGGGCAGTCCAGAATAGTCGAAGCCGCCGGCGCCGGCTGGCGGAGGGCAATCGAGGCTGCCTTCCGGGCTATTGGCTCCGTATCCAGATCTGGTAGTTCACTTCTGGCCCTGCGCGCCCCCGAAAGTCGCTGACCTTGACGTAGTGGGTGCCACTCGAGGGGGCGGTCCACTCCAGCAGTGAGCTGAGGACGTCCTCCCCGGCGTCGTCGTTGTAATCCAGTTCCACGCCCCCCTCGTCGTACAGGTAAATGACCGTGTCGCAGTCCCCCGTCAGGTCCCCAGTCTCGATTCTGTACAACACGCCCTGTTCGGCAGAGAAGTAGATGTAATCCACGTCTGTTGAGGTGTGGAGCGTGTGGGTCTGAGTGGTTCCCGCTGTGTCGATGGGACTGGCCGAAGCGAAGTTTTCGTCGGGTTCAAAGGGGTCTGCGCCCGGCAAGGAAGTGCTCTCCACGACGACGAGGGAGTAGGTGGCCTCCCAGCCCGATGAGTCCTCTGCCAGGTCCCGGACCATCACGTAGTAAGTCCCACTCTCGGGAGCGACCCAGATAATCCGGGAGGCCAGGGGTTCCTCAGTGCCATCGTCGTTGTGCGCGAGCTCCTGCTCCTGTCTATCGTACAGGTAGATGATGGTGTCTATCTCGGGACCAAGGCCAACTGTCTCGATGGTGTAGGCCCTTCCTTGCTCAGCGTCGAAATAGGCGTAGTCGCGGTCTCCTCCAGTGTGCAGAACCCGGTTTTGCGGGCTTCCGTCGGTGGCGATGGGCGCGGCCTGGGCAATACTGTCGTCGGGCTCGTAGGGATCGGGGCCTTCCATGGGTGGGGAGGCAAGGGCCGTGGGTGGGGAGCCGGGGGCTATACTTGTCGGCGTAGGGACGGCGACGGTAGGTTGTGGGGCAGCCGTTGGCCCACCCACCGCCAGCCGCGGCTGTGACAAACGCACGCTGTCCAGAATGGCCCGTAGCGTAGTCTCGTATTCGGGCCAGTCCTCGACGGGTGCGGCCGCAGCGAAGACGTAGACGTGCTCATAGGCGACCACAGCAGCGACCCAGCCCTTCAGCGGGACGCCAGGGCGGCTGAACTCACCCTCGACGTACATTAGAGTACCCTCCTGCCCATCGATGGGGGCGGAGAGCACTTCCCCAAACTGTAGCCGCTCGTAGGTGCCAGCGAGGAACCCACTCACGTTGTCCAGGACTACGTCGGGTGCCTCTGTGCCCAGTGCCGCCGTTGTGTCGACGATCACGGCGAAGCCGGTGCCCCACAGGAATTCGCCGACCTGGAGGTCCTCCGCCGTGGGGGCGAAGACCACCTGGTTGGTGTCGGCCTGCTCATTGAGGAGCCAGTCTTGCGGATGGCGCAGGCTCACCCCAAGCAACTCGCTCTGATAGGTCGTCCAGGCATCGCTCGGCGTGGACAACGGGGACGGAGTAGTGGTGGGCAAGGAGACCGCGGTTTCCGTGGCTGCTGGTGTCGCGGCGGGTAGGGTGGGAAGCCGCCGGCCCGCCAGGAGGGCCACGGTCGCAACTCCAGCGAGGCAGACCACGAAAAGGAGCGCTATGGCCGCCACGACTAGCGGCCACCTTCTCCTTCCTGGCTCCCGCGGGGCCGAGGGCAGGGCTTTGCCACACGCCCCGCAGTGGACATCGCCGCTGTCCACCTCTGTTTCACAGTACGGGCATCTCATCTGAGCATCTTCTTGGTCGTCCCCCGGTGTTGTCGCGGGCGTTATCTCAGGCATTTCACCCTTGTTCCTCTCGGATCAGGTCTTCGTAGTTGAGGCCGCAGAAACCGCAGTAGTTCTGACCGGCCTTCATTCTGGATCCGCATCGCGGGCAGACGGTGATCAGGCGAGCCCCGCAGCGGCCGCAGGATTCCGACTCTACAACACCCTGATAGCCGCACCAGTGACAGAGCCCGTCGGGTGAGCACAGGCCAGAGTGGCTGGCGCCGCACCGATCGCAGAAGCGCATCCGCAGTTCCAGCATGGCACCGCACCGGGCGCAGTACTTGGCCCTCGGCGCTGGAGAGTCTTGGGGAGGATCGTGCTCAGGCATGCTTGGGAGCTCGCGGGGCCGACATCTTTCTTCCGCGAAACTGCCTTTCCTTCAGTACCATCATTCTAGCATACGCCTGCGCGCCAGGCAACGACGGCCTGTGATGTGGGGTTGGGGGTCGCGGCTAGCGCGGCGCCGGACCGTCCGCAGCGCTGGTCTGAGCGACAAAGACACGCGGGCCAGGCCCCTAGCCTGGGCAGCCTGCTCTCTGGGGCGCCGTGTCTAGATCTGCCATAGGATGTAGATCATGAGTGCGACGCTCAGAACTATAAGGGCGACCATCAGACCCCAACTGACGTCCAGCACGGGCCACGCTCGAACGCCCTCTTCTTCGTGGGCCTCGAACCTTTCTACCACCCGGTCAACGACCTGGCGGGAGCAGTCGAAGCCGCACTGGGGACAATAGGAGACGGATGCCGGGATGAGGCAGGCGCAGTGGGCGCAGTGGGTGAGCAGCCGAGCTCCGCACTTCTGGCATCGCTCGGCGTCGATGTCGTTCGCGAAGCCACAGCTTTGGCATTTGCCCACCGAGGCAGGAGGTTGGGCGGGCGAACACCGGTCGCAGCAGACAACTCCTGCTGCGACTATCTGGCCGCAGTGGGGACAATAGCTGGCCAGGGGCGCTCCACAAGCTCCGCAAAACTGGCTGTGCTGCCGGTTGCGGTGTCCGCACGCAGGGCAGGAAGGTCCCTCCGCAAGGAGGGGTTCTGGCTCATCGATGGGCCTGGCCGGCCCGTCGGGGTGGCTGGGAGAGCGGGCCGCTGGCCTCTCGCCGGACTGTGAGGTCATGGGCGCTTTCCGGGCTAACCGATGGTGACCGTCGAGTCGCTGGCCTCGATAGTGAGGTCCAACCTGGACTCTGCCTGTTCGTAATCCTGCGAGAGATACTCTCCCTGGTTTGTCTGGACGAAGCGGGACGAGTCGATCTCCAACCGGCTGTCCTCGAGTTCGACCATCACTCTGGCGCCCACAGTCGGGGGGACGATCACCGTCAATGCGCTGTCGGAGAGGGTCAGTCTGGCCTGGAGCCCATCTGTGGCTGGCAGCCTCACCTCCCCCGAGCAGTCGTCCAACTCGCCGGTCAGCGTCCGCAGATCAAGACCCTCCAAACCCAGGTCCAAATGAGAATCGTCGCCTGTGAGCCGCAGGTCCAAGGGTAAGTCGGGGCTGAGCTGCAACGCCCAGTCGTTGCGCCTGTCCCCCAGGAAGAAGGCGAAGAAGGCTTCGTAGCGATCGGACAGCTTGAGGGTGCCACGGCCTGAGGCCTCTGCATACTCTTTCTGGATGGCG
>DATEXS010000004.1:0-2764 GCA_035256725.1 Anaerolineae bacterium | reverse complement strand
TTCCCGCCAAGGTGAGGAGTGGCAATCACGTTGGGCAACTGGAGCAGAGGATGATTGGCGGGCGGTGGTTCCTCTGCGAAGACATCCAGAGCCGCGCCGGCGATTTTACACTTCCCCAGGGCCTGACAGAGGGCCTCTTCGTCGGCAAGCTCGGCCCTGGCGGTGTTGATCAAGTAGGCGCCCGGCTTCATCAAGCCAAACTCCCTGCAGCCCAGCATGCCCCTGGTCTCTTCCGTCACGGGGGCGTGCAGAGTCACCACATCAGATTCCATCAACAGCGTGTCCAGTTCCACGCGGTGGCCCCCATAGCTGTCTACCACCTCCTGGGAGACGTAAGGGTCATAGACGATCAACTCCACGTCGAACCCCCGCAGCCGCTTGGCCACCTCCCGTCCCACAGCTCCGAGGCCGATGATGCCCACCGTTTTGCCCCACAGCTCACTTCCCTTCAGGTTGAAGAAAGCGACCGCCATCTTGACCATACCCTGGGGTCCCTCTGCCTGGCGGACGATGTCCATCGCCTGCGGAAGTCTGCGCAGGCTCATCAACATCAAGGCGAGCGTGAGGTCCGCCACAGCATGGGCGTTGCGGCCCGGCGCGTTCAGCACTGGGATCCCTCTCTCGGTGGCCGCCTCCACGTCTATGTTCACCGGGTCCGCGCGGCAGCAGGCGATCACCCGCAAGCGATCCACGTCCTCCAGGACTCTGGCTCGCACCTGATCCACCTCCGTGACGAATATGTCAACTCCTGCCAGGGCGCGGACCAGCTTCCTACCAGCCAGGAGCCTCTTTTGATCGCCGAAACCTTCGTAGGATACCTGGCCGTACCGGCCCAGCCTTTGGATGCCCCAATCGTCCAGAGCCGCCGTCACCAGTATCTTCATCTGCAAACCCAAAGCAGCCGGATCACGCCCTCTCCTAAGAACACCGAGTCCCCTCACCGCCCGCCGCGCGATTCGTCTCCTCCACTGCCTTCTTGATACGACTCAGCTCCTCCGACAAGGTCTTGCTGACCTGTTGCGCGAGTTTGTCGCTCACCAGCGCCGGCACGCCCCGAGGCACTACGAACTCATTAACCATGGTCAGGATTGTTCCCTCACCCGCAGGCTCACAGATCTGCGTAAATACAGCTTCTGCACCCTTGGTGACCCGGGAAACCATTCTGTGTGGTGGATCCCACTCCACTATCTCATGCTCCGTGGTGATCCTGCTGGCCACGAACTTGCTCACTGCCCTATAGGTGGAGCCTAGACCGACAGGACCGGTCGAGGTCAGTTCGGACTCCAAGGTGACCACGCTCCACTCCGGACCCCTTTCCAGATCGCTGATCAGAGCCCACACCTCGTCGTGGGGAGCGTCGATTCTTGTCTGGCTGCGGGCCACAGGCATAGCTGTTCTCCGTCGTCCGTGGATCTCCTCCCCGGAACACCGAGTATTATAGCACACGGCTCGTAACCAGGACAGAGTTGAGCGCAGGGGATAGCCTCTTGGCGGCGCAGAAAGGGAAGAAGTCCACGGTAGTTGCAGCTTCACGAACAGCGCTGTCCCCGCCAACGGACTCTTTCCCTTTCGGCGGGTGAATTTGCTGCCCGCCTGGTCGGCGCTGTATAATGGCTCAGATTCTCGGAGAGCTCCGTGGCCTCAGTCCCGGCGGCGCAAACCTGCAGGCTCGCTGATGACCCCGCAGTCTACAGATGCCTCGCGGTGCCTGCCATTCTTCTATGGAAAACGTGATCGCTTCCATCAGCAGCACTGGACAGCGTGTCTGCCAGGCCTTCAGCCGGGGCAACCACCCACGGCCGCAGTATGTAATCCTGGTTGTGGCCGTGTCTTTGACCGTGCTTCTTTCGGCCTGCGCCTCGCCGACGGTACTGCCCAGCCCCTCCCCGACCTTGGAGACCACGCCAGTACCAACGGCTAGGGCCACTGATACTCCAGCACCCGTGACGCCCACCCCACGTGCGGTCCCCACCGCGCCGCCAACCCAAGCCTATATCGGCAAGTCCCTGGGAGTGCAGCTCTCCTATCCCGCTGATTGGCTCCTCGCCGAGACTGATGATGGTCTCATCATCGGCACCTCGGCGGAAGTGATCGCCGGCGGAGAACTCCGTGAAGGCGCCGGACTCGTGCTTCACGTTGAGCCTCTGCCCAACGCCGAGTGGGAGAATTTGGATGAACTGGCCCAGGACCGCGCCTCCGTGTTCAGCTCGGAGGAGATGGAGATCGGCCAGCCGGAGCCACTCACCATCGACGGTGAGGAGGCATCGGTGGTCACCTTAGAGGGCCAGCCCCCCCTTGGTGAGACCTCGCTTCGGGGTATGATAGCCGTCGTTTTCTGGGAGCGGTGGTTGTATAGCTTCGTGGCTGTCTCCGTGGCTGATCAGTGGTCAACCTATGGAGGCATACTCCAAGCCATGATCGAGGATGCTCAGTTCTTGACGCGGGAGGTGACGCAGTGGCCTCCTGATAGCTGGGAGCCCGACGATACGCTGGGCGAGGCCTCCCAGATCGACCCGGGCAACGCGCAGCTCCATGATATGCACAGATTAGGCGACCGGGACAACGTGCGTTTTGAGGCGACCAGGGGATACACCTACACGGTGGAGACCACCGATTTGGGTGGTGACCTGGATACGCGCATCTTCCTTTACGACTGCCAGGGGCATTTGCTCACCCAGGACGACGATGGCCGCGCGCGGGAAGAGGCCTGGGCATCGCGCCTGGTGTGGACTGCAGAGCATACCTGTGCCCACTACGTGATGGT
>DATEXS010000003.1:0-7410 GCA_035256725.1 Anaerolineae bacterium | reverse complement strand
CTGAAGCCATCGGCATAGCCCACCGGTATCACCGCTATCTTCGCAGTGCCTGCGGTGCGGTAGGTACATCCGTAGCTCACGTAGCTTCCCGCAGGCAACTCTTTGACCTGAGCCACCTGCGTCTTAAAGGACAGTGCTTGCTGAAACCCGGCCGGACAGGGCACTGCCGGAGATGGGTCCAGGCCGTAGATAGCGATACCCGGGCGCACCATGTTGAAATGAGACTGGGGATAGGCGAACAGCGCTGCACTGTTGGCGGCATGGACATAGCGCAGCTCTATGCCCGCACTGGCCAGTTCTTCCAGCACCTGTCGGAAGGAATCTAATTGCCCAAGGGTATACTGGCGACCCCACCCGGCCTCACCACGGGCGTCTGGCATGTCCGCCACCGCCAGGTGGGTGAAAATGCCCTCGACAACGATGCCTGGCCAATCCAGGCACTGGCGCACGAAATCGAGCACGTCGGCAGGCAGGAGGCCAAGCCGGCCCATTCCGGTATCCACTTTGACGTGTATGCGCACTTCGGAGTTCAAATCCTGAGCGGCCCGGGACAGCGCCCGGGCCACATCCAGCGAGAACACAGTCACGGCAGCATCGCTGAGCACAGCCTCGCGCGCCTGCCATGCCGGCGTGTAGCCCAGGATCAGAACAGGGGTAGTGATGTCTGCCCTCCTCAGGGCCACCGCTTCGTTCAAGCAGGCCACGCCCAGCATGTCCACGCCGTTGGAAAGAGCCGTCTGAGCCACCTTCACCGCGCCGTGACCGTAGGCATCGGCCTTCAGGCTGGCGATGATCCCCACGTCATCTCCTACCAGACTCTTCAAGCGACGCACGTTGTTCGCGATCGCGCCCAGGTCTACCTCGATCCAGGTGGGGCGATCTTGCCTGATGATGTAGATCTGCTTCCAGGCCGCGCTCTGGCGCACCAGTACCGAGGATGGCTGGAGGTGATCGGCGAGCAGCCTCTCCACGATCTCCTCCATGCGCGCTTCGACATCACCCTTCACCAGGACGATATCTCCAGCCCGTAAGACGCCGGCCAGGCCGCGAACGGCGTCTTCCACACTGTACGTCACCAGCACCCGGTCGCGCTCCAGGCCTTCCTTCTGAGCCTCGGCAGCGATAAGCCGAGCCCGATCGCCCTTGGTCACCAGGTAGTCCACCACCCCTGCTACGCGACGGCCCACTTCCCGATGCCCTTCCTCCTCGTAGGATCCCAGGCGCAACATGTCTCCGAGAATGGCGATCTTCCTGACTCCCTCCAGCTCAGTCAGCACGTCCAACGCTGCCAGGGTAGAGGCAGGACTGGCACTGAAGGTATCATCCAGAACGAGACAACCGTTCACTCCCTCCAAGGGATTGAGCCGGCCACTGAGCGGTTGTAGGCGAGCTAGTGCTGCCAGGATTACTTCCCAGTCTAGACCATACGCAAGACCAACCGCAGCGGCCGCCAACGCGGTGTACACGCTATGCCGACCCAGGAGAGGCACCTCTGCCTGGAAGACCCTTCCGCGATGATGCACTCGAAACCGCGTTCCGCTGACATCGCTGACCAGGTCGCTGGCCCGGATGTCCGCTCCCTCACCCTGGCCATAACTGATGACCTCGGCTGGCGTCCGGTACATCATGGACCGCACCCTGGCATCGTCGTAGTTCAGGATGGCGTAGCCGTCCTCTGGCAAGGTTTCTACCAGTCTCCCGTTCTCCTGCGCGATGTTGTCGAGGGAGCCCAGGTATTCCAGGTGGGTGTGATCCACCGAAGTGACCACCCCCACCCGCGGCGAGGTCATCCGGCTGAGGTCATCGATCTCCCCGAAACTGTCGCAGGCCATTTCCAGCACGGCCTTCTCGTGGTCCGGCTGTAGCCGCCCCAGGGCGATGGGCAGGCCGTATCGTCCGTTGTAGCTGCCGTAGTTCTTGAAGACTCTAAAGACAACGCCCAGGACCGCAGCGATAGCTTCCTTGGTGCTCGTCTTCCCCGTGCTTCCCGTGACGCCGACGACCTCTACCCCTTGCTTCCTCAGTATGTACCCGGCCCATTGAGCCAGGGCCTCCTGGGTATCGGGCACCTGGATGCAGGTAGCCCCGTACTGGCCCAGGTCCCGACCCTGCTCGCACAAGACGCCGGCGGCGCCATCCCGACAGGCCTCGTCGATGTAGTCATGGCCATCGGCCTTCTCAGTCTTAACCGCCAGGAAGAGCTCGCCCCGTCGGACGATTCGAGAGTCATAGCAAAAGTCACTGAACTCTCGGGCGAAGACCCTCCCCAACACGACGCCTTCGGCGGAGGCCAGGATATCTTCGAGGTGGATCATCGATCTCCCTCGCCCACCCAACGATATCGGTGGTGGTCAACAGGTGTCGGCCAGCGCTTCAACTGCCCCTGCCAAACCACCAGTAGAGCACGGCACCGGCCAGGGCCAGCACGCCACCCACAGCGGAGCCTGCCAACTGCTTGTAGCCAAAGATCAGCGGGTTGCCCCCGATGCCGATGATGTCCGCCATCGCTGATACCAGCAAGATAACCACGCCTACGGCCACTATGGCAGCCGCCAGGCTCTTGTTCCTTTTCATGCTCACCTCCCCACTCTCGGTGCCAGATTCTAGCATCATCCACATGGCCGAGCAATCACTCACCTGCCGCATGGAGCCCGACGGCCGGCAGTATCGCCCTCCGCATGAGGCGGCTGCGATCCCTCGTTCTCGCAGACGATCTTGGGGCGGCGCCCGCTGGAGGCCCAGTCCGGACAGATCGTCACTGCGACGCCCCCGTATCGAGCTGCGCGGGTCCTGTCAGAAGAAGGTTAGAGAACCCGGCGTCGGTCGCAGCCTGGTGCCCCATGAATGGTCTAAAGGTCATAGACAAAGGGGGGGGCCACGAGGTACCGCCAGTGTCGCGTCACATGCACTGCCGACCAGCTTCGTACATACCATGCGTCCATAGGTTTGACAATGGCCAGGCCGTGTGCTAGACTCGGCGAGGAAAGTCAACCGGGAGAGGAAATCCTGCCCAGGATACGAAGAGGAGAGTCACCATGACGGAGGCAACCATAGGCGTGATTGGTGGAAGCGGGCTCTACGAGATGGAAGGGCTGACCGACTTGCGAGAACACGACATCTCCACGCCCTTCGGCAAGCCCAGCGACCCCATAGTCGTGGGCACCCTCCGAGGCAAGCGGGTCGCCTTCCTGCCCCGCCATGGTCACGGACACCGCATCCTTCCCAGCGAGGTAAATGTCAGGGCCAACATCTACGCTCTGAAGGTGCTCGGCGTGGAGCGGATTATCGCCGTCAACGCCTGCGGCAGCATGAAAGAGGAGATTGCTCTCTCTCACGTCGTGATCCCCGACCAGATCATCGACCGCACCAAGGGGCGCACCAGCACCTTCTTCGGGAATGGCCTGGCGGTCCACGTCTCCTTCGCCGAGCCTTTCTGCCCCCAACTGAGCACTGTCCTCTACGACGCGGCCGTCAAGGCGGGCGCCACGGTGCACATGGGCGGTACCTACGTGTGCATCGAGGGGCCCCGCTTCTCCACCAAAGCCGAATCCGAGCTGCACCGGCAATGGGGCGTGGATGTCATAGGTATGACGGCCATGCCCGAAGCCGTCTTGGCCCGCGAGGCTGAGATCTGCTATGCCAGCCTCGCCCTCTCCACAGACTACGATGTCTGGCACGAGACAGAGGCGCCGGTCACAGCGGACATGGTGGTGCACACCATCCAAAAGAACGTAGAGACAGCCAAGAATGCAATACGAGAGGCCGTTTCCCTGATCCCCGCCGACCGCGACTGCAGCTGCGCCTCCGCTCTCTCGGTGGCTATCCAGACGGCCAGGGATCGCATCCCGGGGCGCGTCAAACGGGAGCTAGGACTGCTGCTCGACAAGTACCTGGACTAGCGCTCCCAGGGAGTTGCCACTGGGCAACGAAGAGGAGGGTTTCTTCGGAGAGCTTCTCTTCGGTGCGGGGCCGGGGGAATGAGCCGAGACATGATGATCGTGAAGCCCCACCCCGGGCATGTCAAGTCGTGGTTGCACTGGTTCGGCATGAGGGCCTAGGGTCGAGTGAGCTTCAAGAGCCTACCCAGATCACCGATTCCAGATGTCGGACGTCGTCCATCCCGGAGTTCCTGACTCCGAGCCCCTGGTCTTCATGGCCCGATAGAACTGCTCGTCGTACCTGCGCGTCTGTACGACTACGGACATCGGCACGGCGTGACCCAGAAGGAGGACCTGCTGACGCGTGTCCAGACTGGCCAGCGCCGAGCGCAGGAAAGCGCGCCCGCTCATCCCCGTAAACACGGCGTCGATGTCCCTTTCCTCGGTCAGCAGGCCCGTAATGCGGGTGCCTAGCTGAGACATGACCTCTGCGTCGATGCTGCTGGGACGCTGGTCTATCACCATCAGCGTCACGTTGTACTTACGCATCTCCCTGGCGATGGTGCCGAAGATGGTCTGCCTGGCCACAGTTGGGTTGAGGAACTTGTGCGCCTCCTCCAGCGTGATCACCAGTTGTAGCGGCCTGTCCGCCTCGGCTTTGGTTTCCTCGAAGCGCTCCACCTTCTGCTGGTACAGCCTGCGGACGCGCCGGGTGACGATATTGGCTACCAGTATGTAGTCCAGCGGACTGTCATACCTCCCGAACTCCAGGATGATGCTGCGCCCTTTGCCCAGCGCAGTCACCATCTCGTCGATCAGGGACAATGGTGCCTCTTCCTTGAGATATCCACGGCGCTGGACCTCCCGAAGTTTCCGCTGCAAGGCTCTGGTCGCTTCGGGATGGGCCCCAGACGTCTGGCAGAACTCAGCCACGTCCTCGGCGCTCATGGACAGAAGTCCCCGCAGCCAATCCTTGCCGTATCGGTCACCGAGCAGGCCAGCCGTGGCTGCGGTCGTGGGCGCCAGGTCAAGCTCATCCGCCAGGAGCATGACGTCGTCTGCCTCTATCTGGTTGAGCCCTATGGTAAGAGTTATGTCAACGTTTCGCCGGGCAGCAGCCTCGGCATCCAATGAGTAGACGAGTATCTGGGGCCCGAAGATCTCTCTCAGGCCTCTCACCCAGTGCCCATCCTCCGTCTGTTTGTCGAAGGCGTATTCGCTGTGCATATCAAAGATGAGATTGGCTGCCGCCCGAGTCTTGATAATGCCAGACAGCAGAATGCGGGCCAGGAAACTCTTGCCGGTCCCCGATTGCCCAAAGATTCCATTGGAACGCTCTACGAACCTGTCCAGTCTCAGGCAGAGAGGAATCTCCATGGGTACCGGCGAGCCGATGGCGAAGTTGGTCCCGCCTTCCTTGCCAAATACAGTGTCGAAATCCATCTCGCTGGCCCTGTACAGGGCAGCGAAGTGCATGGGCATGCTGCGGACCCGCTGCGGGCCCCTCTGCTCTTCCAGCTCGGCGGAAAGGTCCAGCATGAGCATGGGAGTGACCTCGACGGTGGCGTAGGTAATGGTCCCCGCGAGCGCCTGCCTGACCAGGTCCGGTGCGTCGTCCGGCGGCGAAGCCTGGAGTCTGGCATCGGTGACCCGCAACCGCATATCGGAGATCATGCCGAAGTAACGTTTGGATGCCCCTTCCACGACCACCAGTTCCCCTATGCGCAGTTCCTCGGTCGAGCACCGGCCGTCCAGACGGACCGTCAGCCCCGTGTTGAAGGCCCCGTCGACCACAACGCCCAGGCGTTGTCGCCCCGCTGCCCCGACGTCCCCCCTGATGGTCACTAGCGTGCCTGCTCCATAGCGTACAAGGCGGTGATCAGCCGCTCGTAGTCCTCTCTCAGGAGGCGAGCCACCTCGGTGGCCGCACGTCTCAGCCACAGCTCATCGTCTCCCCTTGCCCGGTAGACCTGCCGAGCGTGGCTGGCCAGCACCTGTTCCGGCGGTACCGGTGACGACGCCGCCAGTAGAACCCGGAAGTAGAACAGGCCCTCGGTGAACCGCGCTGTCTCCTCAGGGCCACAACTGTTGACGGCGAAGTGGAGCGGGGGCGGCTGCGCCGGAAGGCCCTGCTGGACTGTCCTTCCTTCCATGACGCCTACGGACAGGCTAGTAAACTCAGTTCTCAACACGTGCTCGAGCTGAGGGTTCTCGCGGTACACGCCCTCATCGTACACCTCTTCAGTGCTCCTGCGAACAGCTCGCCGCCCCGGATCGAGGCTAACGGTCTCTCCGTAACAGACCACGCCGAACAACTCACGGTCATCTCCTACTCGGACCTTCACCAGGCTTCCCAGGGCCGGGGGCGATCTCAACTCCAGGCTCTCGGAGACAAACTGGGTGCTACTGCTGCCGATTATCTCCCCGATTCTCATACCGTGCGCCTTCTCTTGCTGAGAGATTTGGCCGACCCCACATAGCCAAGTCCCCTGGCCGCCAACGCTCTCTGCACCAGGACCTCGACGACCTGGCGAGCGGCTGCGGAGATAACGGCCTGCTCATGAGCTTCCTGCAAGACTGGAGGGTAGCGCGGGTACTCCGGGCTCCGGCGACACTGATCGTGGATCACTGCTTGCACCAGACCGAGAGCAGCCTCGTCCTCGGCCACCCACTGGGGAGCCTCCAAGCGCACCACTTCTCCGCCCACGTTCATGTAGAAGAACTTGATGCTGTGCTCTCCGTACCGATCAAGGATCGCTGATGCGCTGCCAAACACGTCAGAGCGCTCGCCCTCGGCCAGGAACGCGAACAACTCCCGGTCGATGATCTCCAGCAAGCCCCGACACAAATCGACGACCCCGGAGGGGGAGCAACTGTCGCACTCCAGGCCCTTCTGGGGGCAGATCCAGGCCCTCAGCGCGTTCACCACGTCTCGGGCGCCAGGATAGCTGATGTAACTGGCCACAGGAATAGCGGCCTCGCGGAATCTATCCAGGTAGCCCAGAAACTCCCCGAGGAAGTGCTCTTGCACGAAAGAAGGATCCTCGCTCTGGAGGCCCCAGGTGATCAGTGAGCCATCGCGCAGCGCCACCACGGGGAGATCCCTCGCCAGCCTGGCGGCCTCCCAGAGTGCCCCCATCTCGGCGAGGCACATCTTGGCGCTCAATCGAGCGCCCTCCACGGGAGCGCTGCGGATCAGTGGATCCAGATAGAGGTCTTCGTCACGGAAGTACAGTTGCGCTGAGGAATCCAGGGCTGCCGAGGGGTGTTCCCCATAGATGAGTGCTGCGTATCCCGCATTGATGACGTAGAACCGAACAGGGTTGTGCCTGTCCGGACCCAGCGAAGAGCCGTCGGCGGCGACCGCACAGTAGTTCGGCGGGCACTTCCCTGAGGCATAGCTGCCTGCCAGGCTGTTCCCAGGCACAGCCACGAGCCATGGCAACCTTAGCGTGCGCTGCTTCAGCATGATGCCCAATTCCAGCGGGTCGATGGAGGTCAGCAGGTCTCGGGCCTGCGCCAGAAGTCGCCG
>DATEXS010000002.1:0-2111 GCA_035256725.1 Anaerolineae bacterium | reverse complement strand
TCTCTTGAAGAAGGGCGTAGCAGAGGAGTTGATGATCAAGCGCGGCCAGAGTGGCCAGAGTCTCAGGTTCTTCATGGACCAGGCTCAGGAGCTGGGGGTGAAGTTCTACGTCTGTCAGCCCAGCCTGGACCTGCACGACTTGACTATGGGTGACCTCATCGACGGAGTGGAGATGATCGGCGGGGCGGCCTTCAACAGCATGGCGCTGGACGCCGACGTGGTGATTTCCTTCTAGGGACGCGACGCACCACGGCGAGGCTGCTCTGGCGAAGCGCGCTGAGGCGGCTTTGTCTTCCCGCGTAGAGGTGGGTGCTGTGCCGACGTGTGTGAGGGGCTTATGTACTACTGGCTGATCTGGATTGTATCCAACTTGCTGCCGTTCATCACTGCGGTGGTGTTCTTCGGAGGACTGGCCTACCGCGTTTTCCACTGGTGGCGCAGTCCACGGGCAGCGGTGTCGCTAGTTGTTCCACCGCAGAAACGCAGCGCGGGAAGGACCCTGGGGGAGATGGTGACCGAGGTGGTCACCTTCCGTCGGGTGTTCAAGGGTTCGAAGGCGCTGTGGGTGGTTAGCTGGCTGTTTCACCTGTCCATCTTCGTGTTCGTCCTGGGTCACTTTCGCCTGTTTCTCGACCTAGACTGGCTCTGGAACTTGCTGCGCCTGACGCCGGAACAGGTTGACATGCTGTCCCTGATCGGCGGGGGCACCTCTGGTACGATATTCATGCTGGGGCTGGTGGCTCTGTTGGTGCGCAGAATGAGGATGCCAGTGAGGAGTCTCTCGGTGCCCAGCGACTATCTGCTTCTGCTATTGCTGCTGGGCGTTGCGGTAACGGGCAACTACATGCGGTTCTTGATGCACATCGGGCTGGAGCCGTACCAGGCCTTCTTCTCCAATCTCTTCCATCTGAGGTTCGGCTTGCCTGTGGACAATCCGGTCTTCGTGCTGCACTTCTTGCTGGTACAGGTCTTCCTTCTCTACTTCCCCTTCAGCAAGCTGGTGCACGTGATCGGGGGCCAGTTGACCCTGAAGTGGACACTGAGATAGCCGAGGCAGTGTCTGGTGTTGACATGAGGTAATGAGTGTGGCAAACGAGGTAGACACGGATACCAAGGACCTGGTGGAGTTGTTCAGGGACAGGATCAAGGGACCCATCGAGACCTCTCTTGACGTCTGCGCGCACTGTGGTCTGTGTGCGGATTCATGCCACGTCTATGCCGGTACCGGCGATGTGGATCAGATTCCGTCTGCCAGGGCCCAACAACTGGAGAGGGTCTACAAGCGATACTTCACCAGGCTGGGCAGGATTGCGCCGCGCCTGGTAGGGGCTCAGGAGCTGGACGAGGAGGTCTTGGACCGCTTGCAGAAAATGGCGTACCAGTGCACTTTGTGCAGGCGGTGCGCGCTCTTCTGTCCCTTCGGCATCGACAACGCATCCATGGTCAGCGCGATCAGGTCATTGCTGGCCGACGCCGGCAGGGTGCCCATGGCGCTGGAGGAGCACACCAACAACGCCTACGAGAAGGGCAACACGCTGGCCATTAGCGACGAACAGTTCCTGGACAGGGTGGAGTGGTTCGAAGAGGAGCTTCAGGATGCTGTGGACGACGACGAGGCGACTATTCCCCTGGACAAGGAAGGCGCCCGAGTGCTCTTCGTACCCACGCCGATTCAGATCATGCGTTTCCCCAGTGTGATCATCTCGGCGGCCAAGATCTTCTACGCTGCGGGAGAGGACTGGACGATGAGCACCCTGCGCTTCGATGCCACCAACTTCGCCCTTTTCTCAGGTGAGGAGGAGAAGAGGGATGAGATCGCCCAGCGTCTGTTGGATGAGATGGAGCGTCTGGCGGCCAAAGTTCTCGTGCTCACCGAATGCGGCCATTCCTACTGGTCCATGAAGTACGCCGTGGAAAGCTGGTTGGGCAAACCGCTTTCCTTCGAGGTGAAGAACATCGTAGAGTTGATCTCGGAGTACATCTCCGAGGGACGGATCAAACTGGATCCTTCCGTGCACAAACAGTTGACAACCTATCACGACCCGTGTAATCTGTCGCGAAAAGGTGGTCTGGTGCAACAACCCCGGGCCTGCATCCAAGCGGCCTGCGAG
>DATEXS010000001.1:0-3603 GCA_035256725.1 Anaerolineae bacterium | reverse complement strand
GGAGAACACCGGGTTCAGGCTGGTGGTGGGGTCCTGGAAGACCATGGCCAGCTTCTGGGCTCGTAACAGCCGCATCTCTTCGCCGGTCTTCTCCAAGACGTTCTCCCCCTCGAAGAGCACCTCTCCACCCACGATCTCTCCTGGTGGGCACGGCACTAGGCGGGCAATACTCAGGGCGGTCATCGTCTTGCCGCACCCCGTCTCCCCCACCAACCCGAGGATATCGCCACGCCACATCTTGAGGTTTACGCCATTCAGCACTTTGGACACGCCGTCAAAGGTGCGGAAGTTGAGGCGAAGGTCTTTGATCTCTACCAGCAGCTCATCGCTCATGCGGGGGTAGTCCAATCATCCTACCTGCGCGCCCTGGGGTCCAAAAGGTCTCTGACCCCATCGCCCAGCATGTTGAACCCGAACACCATCAGGAACATGGCTATGCCCGGGAAGGTGGAGTACCACCAGCCGTAGGGCAGGAACTCGCGGCCTTTGGAGATCATCGCTCCCCACTCCGGGATCGGGGGCTGTGCCCCCACCCCAATGAAGCCCAGCGCAGCTAAGTTCAGCACCGCGAAGCCGAAGTCCATGGAGGCCTTGACCATGATGGCCGAAAGGCAGTTGGGCAGGATGTGGCTGAAGATGATCCGCGGTCGAGTCGCGCCCACGCACCGCGCTGCCTCCACGTAATCCTCCTCCCGGATGGATAGCACCTGGGCCTGGACCAAACGGCAGTAGCCAGGCCACCACATGATGGACAGGGCCATCATGGCGTGGAGGATACTGGGCCCCAGAGCGGCGGTGATGGCCAGGGCGAGGAAGATGCCCGGCATGGTGAGCATGATGTCGGTAAGGCGCATGATGACTTCGTTGACCAGGCCGCCGAAGTACCCGGCGATGCCACCCAGCACCACGCCAATGAGGCCCCCGACGAGGACGATCACCGTTCCCGCTATCAAAGAGGTCTGCGTAGCCCAGACGGTGCGCGTGAAGACATCGCGTCCGTATTCGTCGGTGCCAAAGAGGTTCTCGCGTGTGGGCCCTGTCAGACGTATCTCGACGTGTGTGGTGAAACCTGCATCGTCAGGATAGGGTACCCAGTAGCGCCCGGTGAAGGCGACGAACAGGAGGAAGATGATGATAGCTACCCCAACGATGGAGAGGCGGCTCCGTCGGAAACGGTACAAACCTCGACCGGCTTCATCCAGCAGGCCTTGGTGCTCGGCTTGCCAGCGAGCCCACCGGCCCTGAGTCTCAACCGACACACTCGTGGCCAAGACCTACTCCCCGGGGCGACCGCTACCCATAGCGGATGCGTGGATCGATGATTCCATATGAGAGATCGACCAACAGGTTGACGATGGTAAACAGCAAGCCCACAACGAGAGTGATGCCCATGATGGGCTGGAAGTCCAGCGTCATCGCGGACTTGACGGCGTAGAGACCAATGCCGGGCCAGTCGAACACCGTCTCGATCATCACCGAACCACCCAGCTGCCAGCCGAAAAGGAAGCCCAACATGGCCACAGTGGTGATAAGTGCGTTCTTGAGAACATACTTGAAGAGGATAACTCGCTCCGGGAGACCACTGGCCCTGGCCATGATGACGAAGTCCCTTTGCATCACCTCCAGGATGTCCGCCCTCAGCAACCTGGTGATCAGGGCGATGCCGATCAACGCTTGGCAGAATGCCGGCAGTGCGATGTGCTTCAAGGCGATGCGGAAGCCAACCAAGTCGGCTGCCAGCAGGCTATCCACCAGCAGCATGCCGGTGACCTGTGGGGGAAAAGGGGTGCGAGGGTCAAAGCGACCGCTGATCGGCAGCAGGTGGAGGGTCATGGCCAGGACAAGCTGAAGAATCATCCCCAGCCAGAAGACGGGCATGCTGATGGACGACAGGGCAACCACTCTGGATACCTGGTCGGGCCATCTATCTCTGAAAACGGCGGCGGCCATAGCCATGGGGACGCCGATAACTACGGCTAGGAACGTGGAAACTAGGACTAACTCAAGAGTGGCTGGGAAGTATCTCTTCACATCCATGGTCACTGGATGGCGGTTCATCATGGAAGTGCCAAGGTTGCCCCTGAGGACACCCCTCATGTAGGTGATGTACTGCACAGGCAAGGGCTGGTTGACGCCGAACTCTTCCTGCAGCTTCTGGATCTGCTCAGCAGTGGCCTGGGGGCCAGCTGCCAGCCTCACCGGGTCGCCGGGGACCAGATGAGAGATGGCGAAGGTTACGATGGACAGTCCGATGAGGACCGGTATGATGAGCAAGAGCCGTCGAATCAGGTAGTAGCGAAGTCCGATCATCTAGTCCTCTGAGGTATACTGTCTGGCATCATCTGCGCCATGGCCAGTCTGTGTAGCCTGTTAGTGAAGGGCTCTTCAGGGAAAGGAGGTCCGCGTCAGCCTCCCTCGGCGAACCGGTTGTCCGCAACGGTCGGGCAGCTCTCTCTTCGTCTCCTGTGCATACGTCCGCAAAGCCGCCACTGAGTCAAGAAGGTCACGGCTCCAGCTCCACCGGATGGCCAACCTTAGCTGTTCTGATGGGTCGCACTCTGGGGAATCGGCCCACCTGTCTATACGAGCGTCGACCTATTGTCTCAAAGCCGCTTTGAGCACGGCGACGCAGAGATCCACTGCCTCTCCAGCCTCGGCGGTAGCCCGGGCAAAGTAAGCGCCAAGATGCTCCTTGCCCGTCTGCCTATACACGTTGGCGGGCACGCCCGCCTCGCGAAGCCGCTGAGCGTAAGCCTCACCTTCCGCACGAAGGGGGTCGAGCTCAGCGGTGATTATGAAGGTGGGAGGGAGTCGTTCGAGACTCGGGGCGAGTAGCGGAGACGCGTAGGGATTCAGAATGTCGTTCGCGTCCCTAAGGTAGTGCTCCCTGCACCACTTCAAATACTGAAAGCCCTCGGCATCATACGCTGAGAAATCCAAGGCCGGATCTACAAGTAGTTGAAAGCGGACTTGCGGGCCGCTGCGGTCTCTGGCCATCAAACACATTGCTGCCGCGAGGTTCCCACCTGCACTATCCCCGGCCAGTGCGAGGCGCCGAGCGTCCGCACGGATAGATGCAGCATTGTCCGCTGCCCACACAAGCGTGCGATAAGCATCTTCCACAGCTGTGGGGAACCTGCTCTCGGGCGCAAGCGGATAGTCCACCGATACCACCACAGCGGGGACACGTGAAGCGAACCGCCGGCAGACGTTGTCGTGTGTGTCAAGGCTACCTGCTACCCAGGCCGCACCGTGGACGAACACCAATAGTGGGAATGGGGCCGAGCCGTCAGGAGTGTAGGTACGTCCACGCACCTGGTGTCCTTCGAAGGGAAGGCTGAAGTCCGTCACTTCCGAAACAGGCTCGATTTCGGTCTGCAGGCCGAATATGCTCGCGTTGATAGCCTCTCGGACCTCTTCTGGAGGTCCCAGTTCCGAAACAAACGTGCTGGTCTCATCTGTTTCCACGGTTCGACCTGCTCTCCTCCGTCTCTGCACACATCAGCGGGTGGTTACTGTCACCGTGATTGAGCATTCTGGTTGTCAGGCGTCATAGCGATAGGGCTTTGTCGCTGTGTTCTCGGTGCGGGGGGAGCCTGGCAG